>CAJWWP010000016.1:0-35681 GCA_913048525.1 uncultured Chloroflexota bacterium | reverse complement strand
CGGTCGCGAATGTTTGCAGCAAGAATAGCGAGCCCAAAAAAGTATGAGATTGAGGATATTGAGATACCTGTAATAAACGACGGACAATGTTTGATAAAGCTGGAGCGGTGGTCTGTTTGTGGAAGTGACATCCGCCATGCTTACGGACCTGTTCATCCTGAAGAAGAATATCCTATGCGTCACGGTGGTGCCTGCCATGAATGTGCGGGAACCATTGTGGAGAGTAAGTCGGACAAGTTTAAAGTTGGGCAGCGCGTAATAGTACTTCCCGGCCAAGACGGTCCTGGAGGCCTTGTCGAGTACTACCCTGGCGATGAAGGGCGTATGGCCTTACTGCCGGATCATGGAGATCTGGGGGAGTGGCTTATGTGCCAGCCTTCTGGGACCGTACTCTATTCATGCCAGCAGATGGGGACCATTCTTGGCAAAGACGTTGTTGTTATGGGACAGGGCAGCATAGGTTTGTCGTTCACAGCTATAGTTGCCAGAGCAGGTGCACGACGGGTGATAGCTGTGGATCCTCTTGATTATCGGCTAGAGTGGGGCAAGAAGTTCGGCGCAACCCACACAATCAACCCCGATAAGGACGATGTTGATGAGGCTCTTGCGGAAATCACAGATGGCAAATTGGCAGATATTTCAGTTGAGGCTTCTGGTTTTCCTGATGCGCTGAGTGCCGCCATCAGGAGTGCTACCAAGCACGGAAAGGTAATCATATTTGGTATTCAAGCTGGGCCCACGGGAAGGAAAACGGAAATTGATACATCGATATTCCTTAAAAATGCCCCCACAATTATCCCGACTTCAGGAGCTGGAAGTGGGGACCCCATAGGACATATAGATAGGATGATTGAGTTGAAAGAAAGAGGCTGGTGGGACCCGGGACAAATGAAGACACATGAAATGAAATTTGATAACGTTCAAGAAGCATATGATCAATATGAGCAGTACGAAGATAATGTTGTCAAGGTGTTGATGACTAACGACTAAATATGCTGCACTTAATTGAGTAGTTAGTGTTAAAAGGGGAGACCAGCAGTCTCCCCTTTTTTCGTTTATATGGTCGCTACGGACTTTCTCCGAGGTTGGTGGCCACGGGAATTATCAAAATTAGGAGATAGATATGAAAATAACGTCAGTAAAGGCAATTCCTGCATCCCATAGCACGATCAGGGTGGGTATAAAAACTTCGCGAAACTATGTCTTTGTGAAGATAGAAACTGATGAAGGAATCACCGGGTGGGGCGAGGCCACGTGTGGTCCACTGAGTGTCGCCACAATGGTTGATGAGTTCGGGAGAGTGATTCTTGGTAAAGACCCAATGGAAATAGAGAAACATTGGCAGACTCTTTACCACCACTTCCATGTAAGGGGCGGTATTGTTCAGATGTCTGCTATCAGTGGTATTGAAATTGCTCTCTGGGACATCAAGGGAAAAGCTCTGGGTGTACCCGTGTATGAACTTCTTGGCGGAAAAATACGTGACAAGATATGGACTTATGGCAGATGGGACGGGACTACACCAGAGCTGGCAGTTCAAAATGCCATGGACCATGTCGATAAAGGACTTACTGCTTTAAAGGGTGATCCATTTGAGCACAGAGGTATTTTTATTGACCGAGATTCTGAGGAGTTGGCTATTGCAAAGATGAAAGCGGTTCGTGAGGCTGTAGGAAATGATGTGGAGTTGTTTGTTGAGGTGCATGGAAGGTTGGCGCCGTCTGACGCTATCAGGATAGGAAATAGACTCGAGGAGTTCAGACCTTTTTTCTATGAAGAGCCGGTTCCTCCACAAAACCTCGAAGCTCTCAAAAAGGTTGCAGATAACGTCAATATTCCAATCGCCACTGGAGAGAGACTTCTAACAAAATTCGACTACGCAGATCTCTTACCTCTCCATGCCGTTGATTTGATACAGCCAGACGTTGTTCAAGCAGGAGGTATCTTAGAACTTAAAAAAATTGCAGCCATGGCTGAAGCATATTATGTGGGATTTCAGCCCCATAATCCATACGGCCCTTTCTGCACGATAGCTGCTTTACACCTTGATGCTTGTACTCCAAACTTTCTTATTCAGGAGGGTGGCATACATCCTTGGTTCCAGGATGCAACTGTCGGGGACTTCCCTCAGCAGGAGGGCGGATACTTTGGCGTTCCTCCCGGACCTGGTTTAGGAGTTGCCATGAACGAAGATTGGCTGTCTGCTAATCCTTGGGATGATGATGCATTTCCATGGAGGCCTGGCACGGGCATAAATCCCTCCCGACAGGATGTCTACTGGTCGTAATCAATAATGGGGTTACACCGGTGCTACTTTTAAAAACAGGGCATCAGAGAGAACAGTTCCAGCCTAAGTCTAAAAGGGGCTATATGACTAGCTGAGCGCAGTTCCTGTGGCACCCGTGTATATCGAGTAAACTGACTGACTGGCTGTTATAAACAGTCTGTTCCTTTTTCTTCCACCAAAGGTGAGATTTGCAGGAACTTCTGGTACATAGATACGACCTATTAACTCTGCCTCAGGGGAATAAACTGAAACTGAATTCGTACCGCGTTGGGCTGAAGCCCATATATTTCCGTCGCTGTCACAGCGAATCCCATCTGTGGAGTCGTTTCCAGTATCTGCAAATACTTTTTTTTCATTGAGCGAGGTTCCCCCGCTGGTCAATTCATAGACGTAAATTACTTTTGGGTTATCAGACCCAGAATCTGATACGTAAAGTTTTGTGAAGTCTGGTGAAAAGCAAAGGCCGTTTGGCTTAAGTATCTCCGTAGCTTTTACTTCCACTGAACCTGTTACTGGATCGATCCGATATACGGCTGTAGGGAGTTCTGGCTCTGACTTATTACCTTCATAATCATTGAGTATTCCGTAATCGGGATCCGTAAACCAAACTGCTCCGTCAGAATGTACGACGGCGTCATTAGGAGAATTCAAAGGCAAATTTCTAAAAGAATTGGCTATGACATTCACAGTACCGTCGTGCTCGGTTCTGGTAACTCTCCGCGTAAGATGCTCGCAAGAAATTAATCTACCTTCCCTGTCTCGGACATTTCCATTGGAGTTATTGGAGGGTTTACGAAATTCACTTACTGATCCGGTTTCCTCGGTCCAGCGTAATATTCGGTTGTTAGGAATATCACTCCAAAGTAGGTACCTCCCATCCCCAAACCACGCAGGTCCTTCAGCCCAGCGACAACCGGTGTAAATACGCTCCATTCCAGCATTTCCGATAACATATTTCCGAAAACTTTCGTCTATAATTTCCACAGCCGGTTCGGGATATGAGACAACGCCCGTTTCCCAGTTCCGGTCCAGGTGTCTATCAAATTTATTCTCACCAACCATGCTTTCCTCTTTTCAGGAAGTTTAATTTAAAAATGTGGGAACCCCATGCTATGGATTCCTAACTTTACCTAATCACGATAACTAGTTTCCGTGGTACGATTTTGCATGCTTTCATTGTAATGGCCTCCTTAAACTAACAGGTCGAGCATAGGTTGAACAAATCACCCACGGTTACCAAAAATATCAATAAGGGCTCAGGTAAGCTTTACTACGGCTGGTTCGTTCTTGCCGTGTGTTTTTTCATTGCACTTTCGGCGTTTGGAATTCGGTCGTCAATGGGGGTTTTCGTTACACCCTTGGAAGCGGATATGGGTTGGTCTAGGGCGGATATTACCCGAGTTCTATCTTTTGGTATTTTGGTTGGTGCCATATCGTTCTTGGTAACAGGATACCTACACGATCGTTTCGGTGGAAGATTTGTTATCGGAGGAGCCTTAATAATGCTGGGCGTATGCACAGCGTTAATGAGTACCGTTAATTCAATCCCATCATTTATTTTTATCTATGGGTTTCTGGGTAGTTTTGCATCGAGCGGCGTTTCTTTTGTCACAATACATTCTCTGCTTGCCCGGTGGTTTTTTAAGCGCCGAGGCTTGGTAATGAGTATCTCGGCAGCAGGTGGATCATTTGGCCCTTTGATGTTTGCTCCACTTTCTGCTTATCTGATTCAGGCGTTTGATTGGAGGTTCGCTTTTGTCGTTCTGGGCTGCATCATCGCTTTTATAGCAGGGCCCATGGCACTCGCTTTTTTGAAAGATAGTCCCTCAAGTTTACTACCGGAGTCGGAAAGGGTGTCTGGAGAAGAAGTAGAGGGGGGGAAAAGCGTAACTCAGGATGGACCACTATTTACCTCGGGTCGAGGTGGTTGGAAGCGGGCCCTCTCAACTTCGCCCTTTTGGCAGCTATCGGCGGCATATCTGGTTTGTGGGATTACAACTAATATCCTTTCAGTTCACTTCGTGCCATTTGCGGAGGATCAGGGAGTTCCTAAAATGACTGCTGCCAGTATATTCGGGGTTATGATGGGGCTCAATTCAATAGGAGTTCTTACTGCGGGGATGTTATCGAACTGGTGGAGTCAAAAGCTAGTTCTTGGGTCCACCTATGCTCTGCGTGGAGTCGCCTATGCTGTGTTGCTGACAGTAGGAGGTGTCGAAGGAATGTGGGCGTTTGCTTTCATAGCTGGTATGTCTTGGATTGCCACGGCATCAATGACTTCTTCACTTACAGCGGACATTTTTGGTCTGAGGAATTTAGGGACATTGAATGGCATGACAAACATGTCGCATCAGATCGGAGGAGCTCTGTCGGTTCTTATGGCCGGCGAGTTACAGCAGATTACCGGTTCTTACGTCATTCCCTTTTCAATTGCCGGATTGACCTTGATAGGTGCGAGCATCGCTGCCTTCAGTGTCAATGAGAAGAAATATTCGTACAGGTATAACACCGTTAGATCTGTACCCCAACCCGGATCAGCAAGCTAACTGTTAACAATGCAGAATCTATTTTCCTAAAGTCTCATGATATCGTCTGATGGTTTCCTCTGTGGGGGGATAATATTTACCTGGTGCCACATTCTCTTCCTCGATTAGTGTTTTAATCCACTCTTCAACTTCCTCATGTTCTTCAACCCAGTTGATAACTTCCTCGATTATGCATTCGGGAACTATGACTACGCCGTCATCATCGGCCATTACCAGATCACCAGGCCTTACTGCTACTCCCCCACATTGGATCGTCACGTTGGCCTCAAATGGATCAATTTCGTCGGCTCCACCCATTGGAGTTCTCCCACCTGCAAAGACTGCTAGCCCGTAATCCGCAACGATATCAAGATCTCTGATAGAGGCGTCAGTTACAAGGCCGGAGGCTTTGCGCATTTTAAGTTGAAGAAGTTTTACGTCGCCACCAATGGCGGCATACTTTTTACCCAGCCCATCAATTACTAGCACATCCCCAGGTTCACAAGATCCCATGGCAATATATTCGGGGGATTTTTCACCAATGTGTGTTTGTTCCATGATGTCTTTCCGCGGAGGTATGAATCTTAGCGTTTTAGCCGGGCCTGCAAGCGTCAAACCAGGTGTAAACGACTGCACCCCTCTCATGAAGCAAGGTTCATATCCTAGACGCCTAACAGCAGAGTAAACAGTGGCAGATGCTACATTTTTGTAGCGGGTTATTATGGATTCTTGAATACTCATATTATCCTCAGACACATCGATCCTTTATTTATTAAGTTTGCTTAGTTTTGAGAAAGTTTTGGGATTGTAATATTTGCCTGGAGCAACATCTTCCCTCTCAATTAATTTTTTTATCTGTTCTTCAACTTGTTCGTGATCCTCAGCCCAGTCAATTACTTCTTCAGCAACCCTTTCCGGGACAACAACAACACCGTCATCATCGCCAACTATTACATCGCCGGGTTTGACGGTAACTCCTCCACATTGAATTACACAATTCGCTTCATAGGGCCAAACATCTGGTTCTCCGACTCGAGCTGTGTTGCCGGCAGCGAACAACTTTATCCCGTATGGTATGACTGCATTAATGTCACGGATTGACCCGTCGGTCACCAACCCTTCAGCGTTTTGGTTCTTAAGTTGAATTAGTTTTACATCGCCACCTATGGAAGCCTCATTTTTTCCCATGGCGTCGAACACCGCAACGTCACCTGGACCACAAGATCCCATAGCCACATACTCTGGTGACTGTTCACCGGACGGGGTTTCCCTCTTTATATCCGCGCGAGCCGGTATGAATCTGAGAGTTTTTGCTCTGCCAGCCATTCTATCTGTACCGCTTCTTTGATGAGTGTATGTCTTGATACCACGCATGAAGCATGGCTCATATCCTCCCAACTCTCTAACAGCTGAATATACAGTTGCGACGGCCACTTTCCTGTATCTGGCCAATATCTGATCTGAAATTGCCATATCTCTCCTTGCCAATAAATCTTGGCTAGGTTACGCATGGCAATCGAGATGGTCAACGGTTATTTTCCTCTATGCCTAATTATGGTGAGAGTACAATGTGTTCACTTGTTTATTTGTAGGTCCTAACCTGCAGTTGTAACCTTCACAATAAACTCCTTGCATGATGGGGTGATTTCTGGACGCAATCGTAAGGCTTACCAGCCGTAATGGACGGATTTTTTATGGTTGGGTTATTGTGGCTGTTATGGCCATCACTAGCGCTGTTAGCATGGGGATGGGGTCCCTCAACTTCGGTTTATACATTAAGCCAATGGGCGATGAATTGGGGATGGGGCGGGCCTCTTTTGGTTGGGCCATGTCGGCAAGAAGCGCCTCAGGAGCCCTCACAGGACCATTGATCGGCAAATTGCTCGATTTGTATGGAGCAAGATGGATACTTTCGGTAGCCACGTTGATTTCAGCTGTCTGCATGGTATCTCTAGCCTATATCAAAGAACCCTGGCATTTGGTACTGGTGTTTGCTGTAATGGGCCTAGTAGGTATGAGTGGTCCTGGGGCTCTTACTACATCTGTTCCACCTACCAAATGGTTTGTCCGAAACAGGGGTAAAGCACTTGCATATTCTTCCGCTGGAATTTCTTTGGGCGCGGTCATATTTGTTCCGTTAACCCAGTTGTTTATTGAACAGTACACTTGGCATGGGGCTTGGATAATCCTAGCGATAATTGGTGTGGGAATCATAGTTCCCCTATCTTTGCTGTTTATAAGGCGTGAGCCAGAAGACGTTGGTATGCTGCCGGATGGTGGCCATAGGATTAAAAATGGCTCACCAACTGAGGAATTAGAAAATTCTGAGTTGTCGTGGCCAACCCGTCAGGCACTTAGAACTGTCTCAATGTGGACTCTTACAGCTGCCTTTTCTATTCTTTCTTTGGGGATACTTACACTGGCGTTGCACAGGATTCCGGCTTTTATGGACAGAGGGCTTGATCCTGGGCTTGTAGCAATAGCCACCGCGTTTGATGCGGTATGCGCCGGTGCGGGTAGCTTTTTAGCTGGTATGTTGGTTCGAAGGATATCTGCGAAGCTAATTGGTACATCAGCGTTTCTCATGTTAGCCCTGGCGAGCATTATGTCCATATATGCTTATGACTTCTGGCTGATGTTCTGGTCTATGGCTTTGTTCGGGCTCGGTATAGGAACAAATATGTTCAACCAAAATTATATTTGGGCTGATTATTTCGGAAGAGAAAATGTAGGTACAATCAGAGGTATTGTCACACCAATAAACCTCGCAATCGGCGGTATTGGTGCACCTGCAGCTGGCTATGTTGTAGACATAACTGGTTCCTATGATCCAGCATGGTGGGCCGGGGTGGTACTAATGTTATTAGGAGCTCTGCTTTTTTCAGTATCGCGTAATCCGGGCGCCCCACCTGTCATTAGATACGAGGATGACTATAATGACAAACGCTCGTTTGAATTCAAGGGAGGAGAAAAGTCTTGAAGTTTGGATTATTTATGGAGTGGCCGAACCCGTCGGTCAAAAATTTTTCTAGTCGCTTTGATGAGGGCATAAAACAGATACAACTTTCTGAGCAGCTTGGGTATGACTATGTCCTGATAGCAGAGCATCATTTTTCTAACTATGGCTTTTCACCGGCTCCATTGCTCCAGGCTCTGAAGATTGCCGAAAGCACGGATAGAATCAAGATAGGTACCGCTGCGATTATAGTTCCCGAATGGCAACCGATAAGAGCTGCCGAAGAAATGGCAGTGTTGGACCACTTCACGAAGGGAAGAGTTTTTTGTGGGGTTGGTAGAGGATACCAACCTTATGAGATGGGTGGATTTGGTATTGGCCTTGAAGAATCACGCCCTCGTTTCCAGGAAGGTCTTGAGGTCATGATGAAAGCCTGGACAGAGGAGGAAGATTGGACCTACCAAGGCGAATTCATAAAAGTTGAAGAGCCGATAACCGTATTTCCGAAACCTTATCAGAAACCACATCCCCCGCTATGGCTAGCGGGATCTTCAGAAGGTTCGATGAAACTTGCGGCAGCTAAAGATATTACGCCTTTGACTTCTAGCATGATGGGCATGGAGGGGGTGGCCTCTCAATTTGGAAGCTATGTTAGGGCACGAAATGATTTAGGTAAGTCAGTTGAAGACCTTCAAATGTCATTGCAATGTATGACTCATTGCGCTCCGACGATGGAGGAGGCGTTGAATCAACTGCCCTATATCAGATGGCAGATCCGTGCTCAGAAAGCTCTTACAGAGAGGAGAGTGGTAAATGGGAAAACTCAGGCTGAGCCATATGAGGGTGAAATGGCTCAGGATATTTTTTTGGACAGGACCTATCTGGGTGATCCTGAGTCTCTGATCAACAAATTCAAGCGGGCGAATGATATTGGTATCACTAATATCAGTCTCTGGATGGACTGGGGTGGGATAAAGCATGAGAACCTGATGGGGTCTATTAAACTCTTTGGTGAAGAAGTTCTACCAGTTTTAAAGGATCTTAATCCTCCTGAAAGTTCTGTAGCAAACGCTATTGCCTCAGCGGAAGTAGAGGGAACTTTTACTGTTACAGGAGATAGATTGTCAGCTGATGGTGGATAAGAGCACTTCGATTAAATGAATATTTTGGTGACAAATCCTGCTTCACGATTGTCCCGTGAGATTGTTCAGGCTCTCAGCCTTGCCCATGAAGTAGAGTTGGCAGAGGGTCCCTTTGGCCATGAAGAAGCCCAAAATGAACTTGTGAAAGACGTAGACACGGTAGTTCATTCCCTCCAGGATTCTCCGTCAATAGACGAATCTGAACGCCTTGACCAAGCAATGCGTCAAACTTACAACCTATTGTGGACATGTGTTCAAGGGGGAGTTTCTAGGTTTGTTTTCCTATCATCTCTTTCATCTATGAAAAGCTATCCAGAAAACTATTTGGTCAATGAAAAATGGAGACCCCTCCCAACGACGGAAATTGATGGACTTTGTTTTCACCTAGCCGAGTTTGTATGTAGAGAATATGGACGGGAACGAGGCATAGATGTTCGTGTACTCCGATTAGGGGATTTGGACTGGGACGGTGAATCAGATTCCGATTCTGTTCTATATGGTTCTGACGCTTTGAACGGGGTTATCAGGGCAATTGAAGTAGACTTGGAAGCAGGTTCATGGGCACCTGCCAGTAAATGGAACGTTTTTCACTTGCAGTCGGGTAATCCGTCGAAACCATCAAGATTTTCAACGAGGAAGGCGGAAATAGAACTGGGGTTTATTCCCGGAGGTTTCCAAGAATGAAAATTCTTATTCTAGGGTCTAATGGAATGTTGGGACCCTACGTTGAGAGGGTTTTACAAAACGACCATGATCTCCTTCTGACTGATGTAGATGATGAATATGATGGATGTAACGAATATAGTCAGCTTGATGTCTCCGATTTAGAAGGAGTTATATCTGCAGCTGAAGGTGTTGATGCAATCGTTAATCTTTCGGTTCTCAGGCCTGACCGACAAATTGCTTTCGATGTTAACGCACGAGGTTGTTACAACATGATGAAAGCTGCTGTGCAGCATGGTATATCCCGGGTAGTAAACACAGGGCCTCACTTTACGATTGCGGGTCCCAACTATGAAGATTTCGAGTTCAATATAAGCACAGAAATACCTTCGCAGTCTGGAACGGGTTTGTATGCACACACCAAGTCTTTGGGTCAGGAAATCTGTAGGGTCTACTCTGAAAATCACGACTTACATGTAATTACATTACTTTTTTACAACTTCAGGGAGCCTGCCGATAACATGCTTCCAGAATCCAGGGTAGATTCTCACCAGTTTGTACCGTTCTCAGTAACCTGGGAAGATGCTGCCCGTGCTTTTCCACTTGCGTTGGAGATCCCAGAGACCCAGTTACCTTCCAAGTGTGAGTTATTTAACATATTTTGTGATTTGCCTCACGGGCAATTTCAGAATGAAAAATCCCGGCGTATTCTAGGTTGGGACCCGACGGATAATCTTGATAAGTATTGGAAAAAAGATTCAATCTAAAGGCATATTAAGTGGATAGGAGAGCGATATGGCAGGTGATGGAACAACTCAGGGGCGAGATGAAGGATTTATTCTTGAGCAGGGAGATATTAGTAGGCCACCCACCGGGAGGCCTGTGATATATGCCACCAACGGAATTATCTCGAGTGGACATTACTTGACTTCAATGGCTGGTATGAGGATGTTGATGTCAGGTGGGAATGCTTTTGATGCGCTAGTTTCAGCTACTTTCGCTGCTGCAGTAGTAGAGCCAGTAGCATCCTATTCTCTAGGCGCAGAGGCCACGTTTATGTTTCACGACGCAGGAACTGGAGACTTCCTGTCTTTGAGTGGACAAGGTCCTGCATCCTTAAAGGCAACCCCTGAATTTTTTAAGTCGCGGGGGCATGATTCGATACCGACGGGCCCGGGTGCGGACGCGCCGCTTTCCTTTACTGTTCCGGGGGTGGCAGCCGCTTGTTTCTCTATGTTAGAAAAGTACGGGACCAAAAGTGTCCAAGAAGTTTTGTCAGTGTCCATTGAATATGCAGAAAATGGAATCCCTAACTATGAATATATGACTGGACGCCTAGATGCTGGTGACGCTGTGAGCCAGTTTAAACTTTTCCCACCGGGGGGGTTGGAGATTTTTTTTGACGATGGTGATATACCCGACCCAGGAACCTTGCTTGTTCAGAAGTCTTTAGCCCGCACATTTCGCATGATGTCTGAGGCAGCCGACAAAGCAGGCCTCAAAAGGCTTGATGGTATCAGTGCTGCCAAAGATTGTTTTTACAGTGGAGATATTGCCTCTTCTATATCTGATGCCTCACGGAGAGTCGATGGGATTTTAGATAAGTCGGATTTAGAAAATTATGAGCCGAAATATTCGGAACCTATAGGCACCACCTACATGGGTTATGGCGTTCATGGACACTCGACTTGGACCCAGGGCCCAGTTTTACAACAGGCTCTTAATATATTGGAGTCTTTCGACCTTAAATCCATGGGCCATAATAGCGTGGAATACGTACACACAGTTACCGAAGCTTTGAAACTTGCACTGGCGGACCGCGAAGCTTTTTATGGGGATCCTGACTTTGCTTCTGTCCCTGTGGAGGGCCTTCTATCAAAGCGGTATGCGGCTGAAAGAGCGAGGGAAATCGATCATATGAAAGCCTATCCCGGAATGCCTAGTCATGGTAATCCGTGGGAATATTCAGCAGTTCAGGGTGAGGTTTCTCCACAACCTTCATACTCTTCAGGCGGTCCGATGGATCTCCAGCACGAAAGCGGAACTACCCACATAACTGTTATGGATGGGCAGGGCAATATCGCTTGTTCCACCCCGAGTGGAGGCGCTTTCAACAAGTCTGTATTTTTCCCTGAATTAGGATTTGCCATAAGTACTAGAAGTGAGATGCTTAATTTCACCGAAGGTCACCCTAACGTGGTAAAACCTGGAAAGCGCCCTCGCACCACTATCATCAACTACATGATTACCAAGGACGGTGTCCCTATAGCAACTATTGGATGCCCTGGCGGGGATGCCCAGGCCCAGGCTAATCTTCAACTCGTTCTTAATACGCTACTTTGGGGCATGAACCCGCAGGAGGCGGTGGAGGCTCCGAGATTTTCCAGCCTCAGTGCACCTAACTCGTTTTATCCACACACCTATTTGCCTAATCAATTGTCGATGGAAGACGGTTTTTCCGAAGGCGTATCAGAGGGTTTAGCCAAGAAAGGTCACGATATTGTTAACGCTGCTACCTGTGGTATGGGTGCAGCAGTTGCCATTCGGAATCCTGATAGTGGTGTGCTTTCGGCAAGTGCTGATCCAAGAAGAGCTTCTTATGCAATTGGGCTTTAAATATTCCCATACGGATTTAGAACTTATAACGTTGGCAAATTCCTTTTTGGTATGTAGAAGTACCTCGAAACCGTAGCCTTCTTCCAAGCTTTATGGGTAATATGCGCCTATGAAGAAAGTGACCGTGATTTTTATGCTCGCTGTTTCACTCCTGGTTATGGCCGCCTGTCAGCAAAGTGGTGGTGGCCTATATTTCACATCTGATCGGGATGGAAACACGGAAATATATCAGACAGTGATTGGTTCAGGAGAAGAGATAAATATCACGGAAACAGGAGAGGATGAGTTTGATGCTATTCTCTCTCCAGACAGGCAGTGGATAGCTTTTCGCGTTGGTGATGAAGAAAGTTCTTCGATAGACGTTTTGAACCTGGGGTCAGGAAGTGCACCAGAGCGCTACACAGTATCACGAGGTTCAGGGAGTTTCTTTACGCCTGTATGGAGCAACGACAGTAAACGTATAGCGTTTGCCGGAGACATTGGGAACAAAGGTGCCAGGGTTTTTATTACTGAAATAACTGAATCGTTGCCGGCTAGATTGTCAGATATAGAAGTAACGGGTGTTGGAGACTGGTCTCCCGACGGTGAATCAGTAGTGTTTTCCTCTGAAACTGGGTCTAGGTTGGGGATACATGTTAGAAATCCCGATGGGGTCAACCAGAGACAAATGACTTGTGGCAAGGACTACGATGCGGTGTGGTCTCCTGACTCCAAACGTTTAGCATTCATTTCTGAGAGAGAAGGTAATCCTGATATATATGTTATGGAAAGAGACGCTGAAGACGAATTGTGCCCAAATACCAAGGACTCTCGCAAGGAGGTTTTGCGCCTCTCAGAGACTGATGAGGCGGAATCAGATATCTCATGGTCTCCCGACAGCAAACAACTCCTTTTTGTCTCCGAAAGAGATGGGAACAAGGAGATATACGTGATGGAAAGCAGCGGAAATAAACAATCCCGTCTTACGTTCAATGAAAAATCTGATTATTCGCCAGTATGGTCTCCAGATGGAAGAACTATTGCATTTGTTTCGGAACTTGATGGTGATCCTGATATTTTTACGATGGATGTCAACGGACAGAATCAGACTCGGATAACGAATAATGATTCGGCTGATACAGATCCTCGGTGGTAGTTGTTCTCGGAATCAAAAGCTTTGATGGTTTAGCAAGTGGGGATATTAAGCCACAGGTCCTTTGTACATCTAACATGGTGTTAAGAAAATCTTAGCTTGATATGTGTCCGCTGAGATAATTTTTATGTTGGTCAGACCACCCATTTATAATCTGAATTATTGGGCAAGTATGGGTTATTGAGTTGGTATTTAAAGAGAATTTCCAAAGATCGTTCCATGTCTAATACTGTCAAGGGGAACCATAGGCGCATCGTAGTTAAGGTGGGCACAAGCCTTCTAACAGGAGGGACAGATGAACTCGATCTGGATATGGTTGGAAACGTCGTATCACAGATTGCTACTCTCAGTATTAGCGGGATGCAAATCATATTGGTTTCTTCAGGTGCGGTTGCAGCCGGAAGGGGTGTTCTAAGGGGATTTAGCGGCCAGCGTGGTACTGGCGATTTACCTGGCAGACAGGTACTGGCCGCAGTTGGCCAAGGTAGATTGATCCACGTGTACGAGGAGGAATTTGCTTCTCATGGTTTGGTATCTGCGCAGGCGCTTCTGTCGCGCAGAGATGTAAACGATAGACTGGGATATCTTAATCTAAGAAATACGCTTTCTGCTCTTATGGATAATGGAGTCATTCCTGTAGTCAATGAAAATGACGTTGTGGCGGTGGATGAGTTAGAAGGGGAGGTTTTCGGGGACAATGATAATTTGTCTGCTTTAATCGCCAATTTGGTTGACGCTGACCTGCTAATAATTCTTGGAACTGTAGGAGGCATGTACACCAGGGATCCCAACCTTCATGAGGATGCAGAAATTATTCCCGTTGTTCACAGATTGGATGACAGCATAAGTTCTTTAGCGGGTCCTTCTGCTGACAAAATGGGTAGGGGTGGTATGGTCACCAAGATTGAGGCTGCCCGCTTGGCGACAGCTTCTGGGGTTGATGTTGTGATAGCTAGTGGGTTAGATGGAGACGCGATCACTCGCCTTGTGGCAGGGGAGAGTCTGGGAACTCTATTCAAAGCCACAGTGAGTAAGCTAGAGAGTCGCAAACGTTGGATGTTGAGCGGTTTGAGAGATGCTACTGGCGCAAAAAATGCCATTGAAGTGGATGAGGGTGCCGTTAACGCTATGACAAGTGGTAATACGAGCCTGCTTCCGGCCGGAATAGTTGGGAGCCGAGGGACATTCGTCAGGGGGGATATCGTTTCGGTTCAAGACTCTAATGGATTTATCATTGCCGCAGGTATATCCAACTACGGAGCAGAGGATGTAAAAAAACTGTGTGGAGTTAGGTCGAGTAGAATTGAGGAGATCCTTGGTTACCACTACGGAGATGAAGTAATCCACAAGGACAATTTAGTACTTCTGAACGATTGATACAGGATTAGGAATGGACTCTGGGGAATTGAGGAAAATAGGGAAGGCGGCCACGTCTTCCGCACGAAGTTTGGCTTCCCTATCAGGGGATGTTAGGAATAAAGCTATTAGCAACATAGCAGATGGACTATCGTCGTCAAGACCGGAAATTACCTTGGAGAATTCTCGTGATATAGAGAAGGGTAGAGAAAAAGGACTTTCTGAAGCTGTGTTGGATCGCCTTTTATTGAATTATGAACGGATTGATGCAATTGCGCGTGACGTTTTGAGCGTTGTAGGGTTGCCGGACCCGGTCGGGGAAACCATTGAGATGAATACGATGCCCAATGGGCTTGAAATCAGTCGAAGAAGGGTTCCTCTGGGTGTGATAGGCGTGATTTATGAAAGCAGACCCAATGTAACTGTAGATATATCTGCATTGTGTTTGAAGTCTGGTAATGCTGTGATACTTCGGGGAGGGAGCGAAGCTTTTCATTCCAACACTGTTTTGGCGGATGTGATCAGGGCTGCCATTTTGGACGCAGGAATATCAAAAGATGCTGTTCAAATTGTAGGTAGCACGGACAGAAAATTTGTGTCTGAAATGCTAAAAATGGATGAGTTTATTGATCTTATGATTCCCAGGGGAGGAGCAGACTTGGTGGCTCGAGTTGCGAAAGAAGCTTCGATGCCGTCTATAACAGGGGGAGTTGGAGTGTGCCATACATATGTAGATGAGTCAGCTTCTCTGGATATGGCAGTGGATATAGTTTTCAATGCGAAAGTTCAAAGACCATCTGTTTGTAACGCCCTAGATACAATGTTGGTCCATGTTTCTGCGGCTCCAGAATATTTGCCCAAAATTGCCAATGCTTTTGCTGAGGCAGGGGTGGAAATGCGCTGTGATACCCGGTCAATGTCAATTTTGGGGAGCCGAGAGGATGTAAAAATCACTCCCGCTGTTGAAGAGGATTGGGATACTGAACACCTCTCTCTTACTGCCGGCGTGAAAATTGTCGACTCTTTGGAAGCTGCCCTCGACCATATATTGAACCACGGGACTGGCCATTCAGAAGCGATCGTGACTGAAGATACTTCTTCTGCAACCAGATTTTTAAACGAGGTTGATTCGAGTGCGGTAATGGTCAATGCTTCAACGAGGTTTAACGACGGTGCGCAGTTTGGGTTAGGTGCAGAAGTTGCGATAAGTACCAATAAAATGCACGCTCGCGGGCCAATGGGACTAAAGGAATTAACTTCTTATAAATGGATAGTTTTAGGCGATGGACACATTAGGGAATAGGTAATGCAAGAAGAAACGTCTTTTTTTACTTCAGAAGTCCGAGCAGAACTTAGAGAATTTGTTGCTCAGCTTGAAGAGGATCTCAGTAATCAGGTACAGATAACGGAAATGGGCCCTGTTGACGCTAGAGAGGAACGTGAAAATGGAACTCCTACAAGGCCGAAACCAGTCCTTTCTGATAAAGCTATTATGCGCGACATACCTACAGATAATGGAGCGGTTCCAGTAAGAGCTTTTATTCCTACGACGCAAATAGATGGCGTGTATTTACATATTCATGGGGGAGGGTTTGTCACAGGCCGAGCACATCATCAGGATGAACAATTGCTTGAGATTATGGAAGATGCCAATGCCGTCGTTATTAGTGTTGACTATCGATTGGCTCCAGAAAATCCATATCCGGCTGCGCAAGACGATTGTGAAGCAGTTGCTGAGTGGGTTATAGAAAATGCTCCGAAAGAGTTCGGCACAGACCGAATTGCGATAGGTGGAGAATCCGCCGGTGGCCATCTAGCTGCTTCAACTATGATTCGAATGAGAGATCGACACGGATACTCTGGCTTTGCTGCAGCGAATCTAGTCTATGGGTGGTTTGATCTGTCTTCCACTCCAAGCAGCCGTCTCTGGGGGGACCGCTATCTCATTTTAAATACTCCGATCATGGAATGGTATTCGGAGCAGTATGTCCCTGAGCCTAAGATGCGCAGAGACCCGGATGTGTCACCTCTATTCGCTTCCTTGTACGACCTTGCTCCCGCTTTGTTTACGGTAGGCACATTGGATCCTTTGCTAGATGATTCATTGTTCATGCATTCCCGTTGGTTTGCTTCTGGAAACCCGTCCACCTTAAATGTTTATCCTGGCGCGACTCATTCTTTTGATAAGCAGCCAACCAAGTTGGCTGAACTTGTCAAAGCTAAAATGAGAGGCTTTATAGCGGAGAGTTTTCAGTCTTGACGCTGGTATAAAGGATTATTACAAGAATATAGCCGACAATTGCAGTAACAAAGATGGGATTATAGCTGCCTCTCCAGCTTGCTACCAAAGCTCCAGCGGTTGGTCCTAGGCCCATTGCGGCCGTCCTACTGGGACCTGTTATTCCGGTTACTGTTCCGAAAGATCCTCTGTTAAAAACTGTCCCTAACATCATGCTGCCCAGGACATTTACGGCCCCTGTGATGGTGGTCCACACTACAACGAGCGGAAAGCCTAGATCGAGCGGCGTCACCATCGTGAAAATAAGAGTTGGCAAAATTGCTGATAAAACAATAAGAATAGCTATTTTTTTTATCGTGAACCGATCGGTAAGCCAGCCCCATAACGGCACAGTCATGCCTCCTAAAAAGTTTCCTAATGTAAGTGCTCCCGCGGCTGTGACTTGTGTCATGCCTCCGTCTACAAGGAATGGCACCAATTGAAATACGACCATGGAGGTTGAAGCCACCGCTACGAATTCTGCGGTGAGTATGAACCAGAACGACGGTAGAGATATGATTTCTCGTAGAGACCATTTACGTTCGTTGGAAGATTTATCGCGGTTACTTGACGAAAGTTCTTCGCTTTCCCTTACTGAAGCCCCGTCTGGTAGTTGACCAACGTTTTCCGGTTTATGTCTAACCATTAAGAATATTGGTAGTGACAGAGGAATCGCAGTTAATCCAAGAATTCTATAAGCCGATCGCCAGGAAAATGCTGTGGAGAGTGCAGTTATTATCTGAATGTTTACAGATTCACTTGTAATACGATTTAGAGAAGTGATCCCCATCGCAAGATTTCTTCGCTTATTGAAGAAATTTACTGCTATCGTCCTAGGAATAAGGTTTTGTAGGTTGGGTCCGGCTATTGAACGGACAATTATGTAAGAAAAGAAAAACTGCCAGACCGTCTGAGATTCTGACATGTATATGAGTCCCAACCCTACCAGTATGGCCGCACTTAACATCATCCACCTGGGTCCGAATCTGTCGACTAGTCTACCTATGAATGGCATCGTCATACCTGAGGTCCAGGTGCCGAGAGTGGCGGCTAGAGCAATGGTTTTTCTATCCCATTCCATATCGTGGGCAATCAGGTCCTGAACTCCCGCGAGGACAGTTTGGGAAACGCTGGCTGCTATAAAAGCCCCCACGGCCGCAACTCCCAACACCAGCCATCCGTAGAAAAACGGAGGCCTAGGGTGCCACGTGTAGATTAGGTTTAAAAGATTTTTCAAAAGTATTCCAATCGGTGTGCTCGCCATCATTCAAGCGACACATTACGTAATTCTAATAACCTTTGACAGTATCAATGGAAACGTAAGGCCACATGATACTATTTCGCGGCTTTTCTACTAATATTTGCATTTGAAGTAATCATGCCGCTTAAGGAGCAAAAGATGAGTTACGAATTCATTAAATATGAAGTTTCTGACAATGGTGTCGCCAAGGTGCTACTCAACAGACCCGAGAAATTGAACGCCCTAAGTCAGCCATTACAGAGGGAATTATATGACTGTCTTCAGGAGGCCGACGATGATCTGAGTGTCAGAGTTATAACTTTAAGGGGTGCCGGTAGGGCTTTTTGTGCTGGGTACGACGTAACACCTCCACAGACGGAGGAAGAGAGAACAGCATCTGCCGAGAGGAGGGGGCATATCAGGCAGGACATGCATAGGTTGAGAAAAACTGCCCGCCTGATGACCTCTGTCTTTGATCTTAGTAAGCCGGTGATTGCCGGGATACATGGTCACGTTATAGCAGGTGGAACTGATTTAGCTCTTCACTGCGACATTGTCATAGCGGCTGATGACGCCAATATTGGGTTTCCGCCAGTTCGTTCAATGGGCACACCTCCTACACATATGTGGACATACATGGTGGGCCCCCAAAGGGCGAAGTGGTTTATGCTCACAGGCGAGACGGTATCTGGCAAGGAAGCAGAAGAGATGGGCTTGGTGATGCAATCGGTGCCTGCTGAGAGTCTGGATGCTGCTGTAGATGATTTAGCAAACAAGATGGCGAAAATCCCGTGGGACATGCTTGCTGCAAATAAAAGCATTGTGAATAAGGCGCTCGACCTTATGGGTAGAAACATGATGCAGACAATCGCGGCCGAAACTGACGCTGTTGCACATCAATCAGAGATTGTCAGGGAGTTTAATAGAATATCAAATGAGCAGGGACTAAAAGCTGCACTTGCCTGGAGGGATGCTCCGTTCAGTGATTAGTAAATTATCTGAATTATTTTTTTGCGTTTCCCTGATTTAACAGATAGGAGGAATAATGTCTGAGAGTAGGATAGAAAGAGCAGGTCACTCCCTTTATAAAGAATTCACGTCTAGAGAGCAATTTTCTCTGATGGTGGGACCCGATGCTCCAGTCGACATAGAAGAAGCGTATTCCGTACAGGATATCTATATGGATCTCAAGGCAGCGGATTCGGGAGGCTATGCGGGTTACAAGATCGCCTACACCACAAAGGTAATGCAGGAGAGACTTGGTGCTAAAGAGCCTGTTTATGGAAGAATACTTTCGGACGGTGTCTTTAATTCTCCCTGTAAAGTACAAGCCTCGGATTATGTGAACATTGGTGTTGAATGCGAGGTTGCTGTAACACTTGGAAAGGATTTACTTCAAGGTGAGGCGCCTTTTACAAGAGAGACTGTTTACGAGTCAGTAGCACATATCGCGCTCGCCTTTGAGGTTATAGACGGCAGACCATTCTTAGGAGATGCCAGTATTCCTCAGTCTATAGCTACCAATATCAGCGGTGCAGGAGTTGTAATGGGCGATACGGTTGAAGGCTGGCGCGACCTCGATGTTCCCGGGGCTGTATGTGAACTCAAGTTAAACGGGCAATCAGTTGGAACAGCCAGAGGAGAGGATGTTAATGGACATCCCGTTGAACCAATGATATGGATAGCTAATGCGGTCGCATCTCGTGGCAAGTCACTTCGCAAGGGGGATGTTGTAATTACAGGTAGCATGATACCTCCAACCTTTATTGAGGCAGGTACCATCGCTGTCGTTGAAATGGATAATCTTGGGTCCGTATCGCTTGATGTGTGGTGAGCATTTCACCTTTATTAGTTAGATGTTTGGAGGTGCCCATATGATGCAACCTGGTCAACCCCTTCTAGATGTTCACCAATGTGTATCCTACTGTGTTGGTAGTTTTGGACAGGGACTGGATCATCCTGAATGTATTGCCTGGGGCTGTGATGGATTTGCCTATGCGGGTGGTGAAGGAGGGCAGATATATCGGATTGATATAGCTGCTGGGACGTTTGAACAGTTTGCTACAACTCCGGGTTTCGTGGGTGGAATATGCCAGGATTCCGACCATAACTTATACGCTTGTGTTGGTAGTGGGGTCTACAGGATTACTTCTGGCGGAGCTGTCTCCTTGTATTCCGACGGGGATTACGGCGAGAAAATGGTGGCGCCTAATTATCCGGTTTTTGACGCTGATGGAAACTTGTATGTTTCAGACGCTGGGATATGGGGAGAATCGAACGGAAGGGTTTTCCGCATTAGACCGGGGGGCCATTCAGACGTGTGGTCCGAATATCCTAAGACGTTTCCAAACGGTTTATGCCTGTCGCCTGACGGTAAGTATCTTTATGTGGCGGCTAGTCTCGATCAGCCACGAATAGAGCGAATCTTAATAAATGACGACGGCACACCAGGATCTAGGGAAATAGTCACGTCGGTGCCTCGAAGTGTGCCTGATGGTCTTGCTTTTGATGATGGAGGCAGCCTTTACATATCTTGTTATCGCCCTGATCGAATATGGCGTTATAAAGAAGATGAAGGGCTTGAAATACTGGTGGATGATTATGAAGGAACCCTCATGGCAGGCCCCACCAATATAGCTTTTTGCGGAACCGAGAGAGATGATTTATTGAGTTCAAACCTAGGGAGGTGGCACATCAGTCGCTATGATCTCAGTAAAATTGGCAACCCAAAAGGTGCCCCATTAAACTATCCCAAGATCTTAATTAGCCGGTAGCGAGGAATTCAGATGTCAGATTTAACAGGTAAGGTGGCCATAGTCACAGGTGGTGCCCAAGGAGTTGGGGGTGGAATATCTAGGAAAATGGCCTTGGCTGGAGCAAAGGTACTCGTAGCTGACATTGATCTGAAGACGGCAAATAAGACGGTAGATGCAGTAGTAGATATCGGTGGCACTGCCTCCGCGATAAGGATAGATGTAAATTCCTACGATGATTTGAAATTGATGGTAAATGAGGCCCAGGTTTTATGGGGGAGAATCGACATATTGGTTAACAATGCTTATAACGCTGCAGACGGGCAGCAGGGTGGAGCTTTAGAGGTATCTGAAGAAAAATGGGAAAGTGACATACATTCATTGGTGACTTCTGTGTATGCAGGGAGTAAGTATGCGATACCGGTTCTTGCAGAAGGGGGTGGAGGATCAATTGTTAATATCTCCTCTGTACATGGGTTACTCATGGCTCGCAAGGCGCTTACCTATGAAACTGGCAAGGCTGCTGTTATAGCTATGACACGTCAAATGGCAGTCGATTACGGGGAGTTGGGGATAAGAGTTAACGCTATTTGTCCGGGACATATCGTTACTGAACGCATATTTGAGAGCACATGGAAAGATAATCCAGAGGGGTTAAAATTTTTTGAAGACCAATACCCTGTAAGACGGACTGGGGTTCCAGAAGATATCGGCAACGCTGCTGTTTTTCTCAGCTCGGATGACGCATCTTTCATAACTGGCCATGCTCTTCCGGTTGATGGAGGTCTTACAATCCAGTTGCAGGAGAATTTTGGGGTACAACAGGCTCAATATGCCAATGAGAACCCGGACGCCAAGATGCCTTACAAAAGATAGGTGCAGAAATGTCAAAAGTCGCCGTCAATGGGATAGAAATTGAATATCAGCGATATGGGCCTGACAGCAGCAAGGCAAAGTCGATAGTATTTGCTCATGGAGCCGGAGGCAATTTGCTCTCATGGTTTCAACAGATACCTTATTTTTCCCGTAAATACGATTGTGTTGTTTTCTCACACAGAGGATTTGGTCATTCGCATGACTTAGATAATGGTCCTGGCATGGAGGCATTTTCTGATGATTTAGGGGCACTCACAGAGGCATTGGAAATCGAGAGATTTCACCTGGTGGCTCAGTCCATGGGGGGCAGGACAGCTTTAGGATTTGCAGTCAATCAGCCAGAAAAGGTTTTGAGCATAACTTTTGCTGATACGACTGGCGCTATGGGAGAGGAGGATGTTGAAGCCGCTCTCACTGACTGGAGAGATTCTCATCCAGATACGAGAGGGATTGGATTCCGGGCGCTCTCAGAGGGTTTTCGTGAACGAAATCCGGATATGGCGAACCTATATCTTCAAATTCAAAGGTCTAATCCCCCCAGGGATATGAGTGGAGGGATACTTTACGGTGGACCTAAGGGTACTGAACTTAAAAAACTAACCATGCCTGTTCAGTTCATAGTAGGCGAAGAAGACGAAATCACTCCTCCTCATGTGCTTCAAATAGCATCACACCATATTGAAGGATCCCGGGTTATTGTCATCCCTGATTGCGGCCACTCTGTCTATTTCGAAAAGCCAGACATATTCAATTTTGAAGTGGGAAGATTTATCGACCCATAGTTCTGCTAGATATCTTGAAAAGGTACCCATCTATGAGTGATAACTTCTGGAATAGATCTATCGCAAACTCCTAGGACACGCGATACTGCTCCAGGAATTCTAGATTGGGTTCCATGCCAAATCCTGGCAAGTCGGGCGGGCTTACAAATCCGTTTTCCACCTGGAGTGTGTAGCTGAAAACTTTGTCGAATATAGGATCCGTTTCTCCTCTGTAGTACTCAAGGATTAATCCGTTTGGTATTGCGCAGAGGAGGTGAATGTGTACTTCCTGTCTTCCGTGAGGTGCGATTGGGAGATTATGTGCTTGGGCCTGTGCTGCGACTTTCATGAATTCTGTAACCCCACCCATGATGAGTGCGTCTGGTTGAAGGATTGCAGCTGCCCTGCTTTCTATTAGGTCCCTGAATCCGTACTTTGTATATTCGTTCTCCCCGGTTGCAATAGGTATAGACGTTGCCTGGCTAATTAGAACGTGGCCTTTGTAATCGTCTGGGGGAATAGGCTCCTCGAACCAAAATATGTCATATGGTTCCATTTTACGAGCTATTTCAATTGCTTCGTAATAACGATAGGCGCAGTTCGCGTCTACCAGCAGTTTCACGTCTGGCCCCACTGCCTCTCGAACTGCTTTTACCCTCTCCACATCTTCGTTAATCGGGACGGCACCTATTTTCATTTTTACGGCGTCCGCGCCCATTTCAACACTAGTAGTCATTTCATTCTGCAGCTCAGGTAATCCTTTCCCTTCCTCGTAATACCCTCCTGCTATATATACAGGTACTTTTTCTGTGTAGCCTCCAAGTAGTTTATACACGGGCTTATTTGCAGCTTTACCTTTTATGTCCCAAAGGGCTATATCAATACCGCTTATAACACGGGTTGAAAGGCCACGCCTTCCGGTTATCTTTGGCTCCCAGAGTTCGTCCCATATACGCTCATTGTCGAAGGGGTCTTGTCCAATTACGAAATCCTTGTAGTAGTCAAAAATTGACTTAACTATCTCGTCTGATGAATGTGTCCCACCAATCTGACCCACCCCTGTAATTCCTTCATCCGTGTCAATAAAGACGAAATTCCGTCCGTCATGAGTGTAGGTGTGCTTGCCATTACTTTGAGGTACTCTCTTTGGCCAGCGATAACACTCTACTCTCATGTTAGTTATTTTCATTTGATTAACTCCAGCGAATAATTTTTCAGTACTATTTATTAACTACACTGACTGCCGATTCTAGCATGACAAAACCCGTTGCGTAATTTCAAATTTGTTGGTCCTGTTGATGTACTATTTCCGTTATGGGTACTAGATATACTTATTCGCAATGGGATGGAACCCAAAGTCCCTTTGAAAAGTTAGATACAGCGTTTGATCGACTTTCTGAGGAGATACTGGAAGCTGGTGACGTAAACGAAGCTTTGCGCAATCTCTACGCCGAAGGGTTTCATTCCGATAGGCCTGATCCCCATGTGGATGGAGAAAGGGGTCATTCGACCGGTATTAGGCCTGTAGGGGGACTCAAAGATCTTCGGCGGCGCCTTGAAGAACTTAGGAGACTCAATCAGGAATACTTCGATTTAGAATCACCACTTCGTGAAATCGGTGAGCAGTTGCAAGACATAGTCAATACGGAACTAGACGGAATCGATCGCCGGCTCGCCGAGGCTTCTGAGTACCTCAACAATTCTAGTGAATCAGAGAGGAGTTCACTAGGCTTTGCGATGGATCTTCTTGAAAAAAGAGTTACTGAGAGCCGCAAAAAACTTGAAAATCTTCCGGAAAGTATTTCAGAGTCCGTAACGCAGCTATCTCGGTATGAATTTATGGACTCCGCTGCTCGTGATAAGTTCGAGAAGTTGATCGAAACTTTAAGTGAACAGTTAATTAGGAGTTTTTTTCAACATACTAAAAATGGTCTAGGAAACCTATCGAAAGATAATGTGGAACACATTCGAAATGCGCTGCACGAGATTAACCGTATGCTCAGAGATCGTCTGGCCGGTGAAGATGAGAAATTTGATGAGTTCATAGATAAATTCGATGATCTTTTTGGTGTGAAAGGAAGTCCGCAGAGACCATCTAAACTTGATGATCTTATCGAAAATTTACGAAATAACTTTATTGCTATGCATTCGATTTCGGCCAGCCTTTCGGATCAGATGAAAGATGAGTTATCAGAAATACTCAAGCTGCCTATTGATCCTGAAATATCGTCTTCACTAACGGAACTTGGTGGCTATATCCAGGAAATTTCACCCTTTGATGGTTTGATTGATGCTTATAAATTTTCAGGTTCTTCAGACATTTCGTTAGAAAAGGGATTGGAATTAGTCGACGAAATGAGGAGAATTAATGAGCTGGATGCCACAATCAGAGAGGTGATGAGAAGTGGGAGGGTGGCAGATCTTGATTTGGACGAAGTGGAAAATCTTTTAGGGGAAGAAGCTAGATTCGAACTGGAAGAGGTTCGGCGGATGGTTCAGGCACTTGAAGAGGCTGGTTATCTCAATTCCGATCGTGACCGATTCTCTCTTGGCCCTTCAGCTGTAAGGCAGATAGCCCAGAAAGCGATGAAAGAAGTCTTTGACCGAATGAAGAAAGATAGGCTTGGCGATCACGAAGCCTACGTCAGTGGTGACTGGGGGGATTTAACCGGTGAGACACTTCCCTACGAGCCTGACAGTTCATTCAATATAAATTTGCAGAAGTCACTATTCAATACGGTCAAACGGCAGGGTACGTCAATCCCTTTGAAAATGTCTTACGAAGATCTTGAAATTAACGAACACGAGCATTTGACCAGGTCAGCCACGGTGCTGATGATTGATCAAAGTCGGTCAATGGGTATGTACGGAACATATACTTCGGCAAAAAAAGTGGCCTTAGCACTGTATTGGCTCATTAAAACTAAATTTCCTCGCGACAAGTTTTTTGTTGTTGGGTTTTCTGATTACGGGATGGTGATACAAGGGGAAGATATAGCGGAGTCAACTTGGAATCATTGGGTTGCTGGGACCAATATGCATCACGGACTCATATTGGCTCGCCAATTGCTTGCCAGAGAGAATGCCGGTAACAAACAGATACTTATGGTGACGGACGGCGAGCCAACTTGCCATATGGAGGGAGCCCAGGCCTATTTTAGCTACCCACCCAGTGATCGAACTCTGGACCAAACCTTACGAGAAGTGAAACGTTGTACCAGTGAAGGGATAGTTATAAACACGTTTATGCTGGAAGAAAATTACACCCTCATGGAATTTATTGACAGCATGGTGAATGTTAACGGTGGCAGGGCTTTCTACACGAATCCCGACGAGTTGGGAAAATACGTTCTTGTGGATTACGTAAAAGGAAGAAGGCTTCGGGTTTAGCTTTTCTGAAATTGTTATAGTTAGCTATTCTTGACTAGCACATTTCACGACAGGGGTATAGTGGGTCTCACCGATGGCATATGCTTATTGATCACTTAGCCGGTTTTTGGCTAGAATAGGCGTCATACTGCTATCGGTGCAGGGTTTGAAGGTTTATTAGTGTAATTCGTCAATAGGAAGGTTAAAGAAGATGGGAAGTAATGATCTCGCTCTAAAGGCACATCTTCTCAGACGCGCTGGGTTTGGAGCTTCCCGCAGCGAGCTTGAGGAAATTGCCAAGAACGAATATGAAGAAATAGTGGAGGATTTGCTGCATCCTGAAAGGTTTGAGGACCTGGATGAGGATTATATAAGGCGGTACAATCCGGAGCTTTCCTATCATGACGGTCACCAGCAGCATGCTGGTAGATGGATATGGAGGATGATAAATACTAAGAGACCTCTTGAAGAGAAAATGGCTCTTTTTTGGCATCATGTATTTGCCACCGCATATTACAAGAGTGAACACACCCCTACTTTGATCGCACAAATAGACACTTTCCGAAACAACGGGCTGTCCAATATTAAAAAAGTTCTTAATGACTTGGCCAAAGATCCTGCTATGAACTACTGGTTGGATAATTGTGAGAATCATTCGGATCAGCCAAATGAAAATTGGGGAAGAGAACTGCTTGAACTGTTCTCAATGGGTGTGGGTAATTACTCCGAAGACGATATTAAAAATGCCTCACGTGCTTTTACTGGATGGACTTTTGAGCAACCTCATCCTCTCTACCCTTTCGGGCACTTCGCATCCTCGTTTATTTATGATGAGGATGATCATGACGGAACGGAGAAAACCTTTCTTGGCAGGACAGGTAATTTCAATGGCGAAGATATCGTTGACATTATTTGTGAACAACCTGCAACGGCCAAATTCATCTGCCGTCACTTGTACACATTTTTTGTTGAGGATGAACCGCAGGTTCATACGTGGAGTATAGAGGAGCCCCGGAATCCCGAGGCCATAGAGGCAATGATTAAAGTGTTCATAGAAACGGATGGAGACATAAGATCGATTCTCAGATTTGTTTTCAACTCCGATTTTTTTAAGGGCGCTCGTTACAAAAGAGTGAAAAATCCTAGTGAACTTGTTGCTGGCACGATTAAGTTAACGGGAATGTACGACGTGATACCGAGGGAAGGTGAAGCTCTTGCGACCCTATACGGAACAGCCTCTGTAATGGGGCAAGCCCTCATGAATCCTCCCACTGTGGAGGGTTGGCACACCGGTTCAGAGTGGATTGATGGTGGAACGCTTAATGAACGCGTAAATTTCGCGGTAAATCAGTTTGACGATGTTTCTACCCCTGGATTTAAAGATATTTTGTCTCGACTGGGCGATCAAGTTAAATCAGACGATCTAGTCGGTAGGTGCCTTGATCTTATTGGTCCTATAGAGGTTGGGGATGAAACTTATGCTGCTCTCAGTAGCTATGCTGATGCAGTAGGAGATCTCGATTTAAGCACTGATCAAGCACGCACGGAAAATTCGGTGAAGATATCCAGAATGATTCAACTAATAGTCTCAACCAGGGAATATCAATTCGCATAGTCAGTAAATTTATAGTTTTTCATGTAAATAATTACATTAGAGAGGGATAGTACATGGCCACTACCACAAAGAAGGATCCAGTCTTTGTAGTTGTCCAGCTTTCGGGCGGAAATGATTTTATGAATACGGTAATCCCGTATTCGAATCCGCTCTACTATGACAACAGGACGTTTTTAAATATTCCGCAAGAAGATGTTCTTCCTCTTGACAGTACTTTGGGTTGGCATCCCGAGATGGGCCCGTTCAAGGAACTCTACGACAGAGGTATGGTAGCAATCGTTCAAGGAATCGGTTATCCAGATTCCAATCGGAGTCATTTCAGAGGAATGGATATCTGGCACACATGCACTCCTGACGAGGTATCTACGGTCGGATGGTTGGGTAACACCATAGAACAGTTGGACCCTGCTGGAGAAAACCCTCTGACCGGGATTAACTTTGGTGTCGGACTCCCAAAGGCTATGACTAAAGCTGGGGTTCCTGTCACCAGCGTTTCAAACTTAGATAGTTATGGTCTTATGAGTGGTATCACGGCAGAAGATCAAAAAGATGAAGCGCTCCAAATATTCAAAAATATGTATGGCCAGGCGATTGGTACAGGACCGGTAATGGATTACCTTTCCCGAACTGGAAATGACGTTCTGACCGGGGCCGACATAATAAAGGTAGCTCCTGAAAGATATGAATCCACAGTAGAGTATGCAGATAGCCCTATAGGGAAATCCTTGCGGGACGTTGCTCGTGTACATACAGCCGATCTTGGGACCCGGATTTTTTATACACAGCAAGGCGGATATGACACACATGCTAACCAGCTGCCAACTCAGCCAGGCCTTTTCAAGGACTTGGCCAGAGCAATCAATGACTTCTTTGCTGATCTAGAAGAACATGATGCTGATGACAATGTCGTAATGCTCATATTCTCAGAGTTTGGAAGGCGTATTGCAGATAATGGTTCAGGAACGGACCATGGGTCTGGCGGAGGAGCATTCCTAGTCGGGAAGCCTGTTGATGGAGGCCTTTACTGTGAATATCCCTCTTTGGAGCGTGATCGCTGGGTCAAAGGTGAAGACCTTGAACACACCATCGATTACAGAGGGATTTATGGAACAGTGTTAGAACAATGGCTTGGGCTGGAAGCCTCACCCATTGTTCAGGGGACCTTTGAGCAAATAAACCCTTTCAAGACTAACTAGAAATCATCGTGGAGAAGTAGGAATGGCGGTAGCATACGAATTATTAAGGTCTGGATTTCCTTACTATATGACGTTGGGTCAGCGACGGGTGACATCCAACCCAGTGGATATAGGATTTGGAAAAGAAAATGTTTACGTACTTACTCGGGGTGGACTCGGTACAGAGGTGAGAGTCATAAACTGGGAGGATGAAAATCTGGGGGTTCGTGGAGGCACCGACCTTTTCCAGTGGCCTGCGGCGCTTTTGGTTGATTCGGAAGAGAACCTGATAGTTTCCGATGAAGCTAAGCACACCGTTGTTACCATGGATAAAGACGGGAATCATATGGAAACCTGGGGTGTAAAAGGTGATTCAGAAGGGGAACTTAATAGGCCCTCAGGAATGTGCTTTGACAACGAAGGTAATATCGTCATTTCTGACACGATGAATGATCGGGTTCAGAGACTTACCCGAGGTGGCGAACACTTGCAGACGATAGGAGTAGGAGATCTGAATGGTCCCTGGGGTGTGGCGGTTGATCAGCTTGATAATGTTTATGTGACAGATTGGAAAAATGACAGGATAGTCAAATACTCCCGCGATGGAGATAGAGTCATGACAATAGGGTCGAGCGGTAGTGGAAAGGGAGAATTTAACCGACCTTCTTCCGTCGCTGTTGATAACCACGGAGATATATATGCCTGTGACCGTCAGAATAATCGAGTCCAGTTGTTTAACAAGGACGGAAAATATATACAGAGTTTCCACGGCAACGCCTCTCTTTCTAAATCTGGGCAGACTTACATATTGGCAAATGCAGTCACTCTTCGCCTAAGAGCGATGGGTGATGTGGAAAAAACTCAATTGTTGGATGTTCCTATGACGGTAAGAGTGGATGATGATTTTCGTTTATTCGTCACTGACTTTGGAAATCACAGAATCCAAGTATACAAAAAGGATGCAATTGAGCTGTCGCAAGATCAGATAGCTCCAGAGATGAGAAATCCGATTCTTTTCACCACATAGGCGCCCTGAATTAATTTGAACGGCTGATGAAAATTTTTGGTGTACAGGTTCACAGTAGTGTGATTTCTCTAGCTTGATTCATTTTCCCGCTTGCTTCGGATATAGCGAGCGAAATCCAGAACTGCCTCCCATTCTTCATCGCTGAGGTCCCCTATGTCCGTTAGCCTTGCCAAATGGGTCGTTCCAAGTGGTTTGTCATAAATATCAGTGTCTATATAGCCTGCTAGAAGTGCGAGAGTTCCGTATGGTAGCCGTAGAGCTTTTGAAATTTTTCTAAGAGTTTCCACCGAAGGCTGTATTTTTCCACTTTCTAAGTGTGCTGTATATGCTCCGCTCATACCTAGGAGAGAGGATAAAGCCCTCTGCGACAATTGACGTGCAAACCTAGACTCCCTGATAAGGTTGGCCATCTCATGGTATGGAGGGTTTGTGTTTTCGTCATTTAACATTAATGTTTTTTAATTTATTCATCTGTTTAGTGTGGGTTTATCCTGATTAATGCCATTCTACACTTTGAATGTTTTGAGAAGGGGATATTAATTAACATGCCACTTGGCATATAAATACGATTAATCATAAAAGCGTAATTTACAGAAAACATGTTCTAAATGTATTGACAATAATAGAACAATTGTACTAATATTCTAATAACAGCTGAATAGTCGCTCCTCTTAAACGACTAAGCGGCAGAGGGAATGAGTCCCGGGATGGCCTTCAAGGTTATTCCGGGACTTTTTGCTTGATGGACTCATATGCTGTGGTGTCGTGGTTCTCTATAGCAACAGCAAATAACAGAATATTAGATATCGGATAGTTTCTTTACCGCATCCATATCTAGCTCTATGCCGAGCCCGGGTCCCGTCGGAATGTCCATATACCCCTCAGAAATATTAAGAGGGGATGCTAATACAGGAGTTTCGTCCCGAATGGAGACCGGTTCAATATTATATTCCTGCTTGAAGGGAACCCCGGGGGTAGCTGCTACAAAGTGTGCGTGTGCCACAGTGCTTATCGTTGGTTGCGTATTATGGCATGTGATGGGAACTCCCAAGGTTTCAGCCATGTTGGCTATTTTAATCATGGTGGTAAATCCCGGAGTTTTTACGATGTCTGGTTGAATTATGTCTACCTGACCTCTGACCATGAGGTCTTTGTATTCATAGGGGCTGTAGATCATTTCCCCTGAAGCTATTGGTATTGTCAGGGCATTGGCTACTTGAGAAAGCCCGTCAAGGTCATAGTGTGGCCTGGGCTCCTCATAATGGAATACTCCAAGATTTTCTAATTCTTTTCCTATCTCGATTCCGTGGTGTACAGAATATGCTCCATTTACGTCTACCAGTATGTCAACATCGTCGCCAACTGCTCGTCTAACTTCGGTGACAGTGTTTATCGTCTGATCACACGGATGGTCGATATGGCCTGGAAGAGCGCTATGCAATTTGTAAGCTTTATATCCCTTTTCCACGAAAGAAGAGGCTCGTTTTGCTTCTTCTAGAGGGGTCATGTCACGTTTCATTGAACTTGCGTACACTGGCATGCGATCTCTAACTTTTCCACCCAGTAGTTCATATATCGGCAAACCCAATGCTTTTCCTTTGAGATCCCACATGGCTATATCTAAGCCCGCAATACCGATCCATATGGACCCTCCGATCTCAAGGGCGTTTCCAGCATTGGCCATATCTCTGAATCTGGATTCTGTTTGCGTAGGATCTTTGCCCACAATTGAGGGGGCAAGTAGGTCTTCCACTATCTTCTTGGTAACAGTTGGCTGTCTTCTGAAGCATTCGCCAATGCCAGTTAGACCTTCATCAGTGTGCACTAAAATAAACGGGAAAGACCGGTCCAAAATCAGGCATTCTACGGATGTTATTTTCATAAAAACTTCCTTATTTGTGGGTTATTGTTTTCGAGATTAACCTACAATCTGACGCTCTCTAAAATCGAATATCTGACTGCTATTGAATCCTAGTGATCCTAACACTGTGTCCGTATGTTCACCGTGGTCTGGGGCGGGTATATCCAGCTTTCCAGGAGTTCGGGAAAATTGAAACGGAATTCCCATTACTCTTATTTCTCCCAGATTTCCAAACGCCATATCGGTCGTTAGTAAACCGAGCGCTTGAGCTTGCGGTTGGTCGTGAATACGTGTTATTGATTGGCTTTCTGAACATTTGACCCCATATTTTCGTAGAGTCAATATCCATTCCGATACAGTTCCACAAGCAAAAATTGATTCTAACCGAGTGTTCAATTGGGCATCTTCTTGAATTCTCAAGGATGTATCTGAGTACCTGAATAAATTATCTATTCCTAAGGCTCTACACATTTTTAACCATTCAGCAGGTTCTTTGCACGACAGGAATATCCAACCGTCAGATGTTTGGTAGAGCCTATAATCCGCTGAATGACCGACAGTTCCCAGGCGCGGATTCTCTTTTTTCCCTGGATATTCAAAATATTCGGCTGCCTGGTATGCGAAAGCTGAATTGACTAGAGAAATTTCAACCCGTTGTCCATTTCCTGTTCGGTCCCTATGGTAAAGTGCCGATACCATGGCGAAGGCTGAAAGTATGGCGGAAGAATAATCTGATGCAGCGATCCTAAGAAAAACGGGATCCCCGTCCCCCCCTTGATCCCTCATAGCTCCTCCCTGCGCCTGTATCAACGGATCAAATGTGGGTAGGTGGCTCGATGGTCCGCTGCTTCCATATCCTGTTACAGTGGAGTAGATGAGACTTGGGTTTATTTTACAGAGGTCTTCGTAATCCACCTCAAGACGTTTTGCAATACCCCCCCTAAAGTTCTCTGCCACTATGTCAGCATCTTTCACAAGGTCGTGAAAAATTGCGAGTCCTTCTGGTTCTTTTAGATTCAGAATCATACCTTGTTTCCCTTGATTCCAACCTTGAAAGGCAGCTGAGTTTTGACGGAAGCCATCTCCTGCGAAGGACTCTATTTTCAGAACCTCTGCCCCAAGATTCGCGAGTAGCCTTGTGCCATAGGACCCTGCTATATATCCCGTTAGATCAATTATTTTGAGTCCTTCCAGGGGATGACTTTTACGGGCACCCGTTGAGGGAAGATTGGGTTTCCTTCCTGAAACATTAGCAATATCGGTACTTCCAGGTATGGGAGCCGGACCTTGAATCTTTGGTGCTGACTCTGACATTTCAATTGGCGGAGCGGGTTGCTCTGTCGTACCCAGGATAGGGTCCTCAATGGTGACCATCATGCCGTTGTATATTGCTTGAGGATGATTTCTGAACCATTCTCTTGTCTCTGCAGGACCGCAAGGAACATCTCCATCACGAAGGACTTTTAGCCAATGATCCCGGGTATTGGAAGCAAATAAAGGTTCTAGTACTTCTGATATTACGTGCCAGTCATCCATGGAGATACCCCATGGTGCGTTCAGGAATCTTTTGTCTTCAAGAAATTCGTATTGTTCTAGAGTAATACACATTTTGTTCCAAAAAACATTGGTGCCGCATGCCATAAAAAGCCATTCATCATTGATACATTTATATAGCCTGTACGTTGGTAAGCCTCCGGAAGCACTTGCAGGTCTTTTTCTTGGCGCTGGGACGTTAACCCCATCAATAAATGACGTAGCCTGAATAATTGCTGAACCTGAGTAAAGAGGTACGACTACCTTTTGCCCCATGCCACTTTGGTTTCTCTCCAATAATGCAGAGGATCCTGCCAAGCAGATGCTGAAGGCTGTTCCATAGGAGACAAGGGGTAATTGGACGAATAATGGAGTTCCAGTCTCACCTCCTTGCCCCTCATGGATTCCCGTAAAAGCCCCGACGGTACCGTCATCCCCAGGGGTTTCTGCCATTGGCCCTGTATCTCCGTATGGAGGAATTGAGCAGTATATTAGAAAGGGATTAATTTTTGAGACTGTTTCATAATCTAGAAATGCCGATTTAGCTTCTGAAACAAGCCATGTTTCGAACAGCATATCTGCAGACTTTAATAAATTTGTCAGATTTGTGATTCCGTCGGGAGTGCTTAAATCTAAAAAAATAGATTTTTTGCCCCTATCAAATAGACGATTCGATTGGGTTGATTCTTTTGAGACGGCATCTGGCGATTCAACTCTTATTACCTCAGCCCCCATGTCAGCCATCATCATGGTTGCGTATCGGCCTGCCATGTCGCGGCTAAAATCCAGAACGCGAATGTCGGTGTATGGACCAGCCACTGATTATTTCTCCTCGCATTATGCTCAATAGGCCCCTGGTAATCGCAATCTACTATGCTAATTATGCTGTTTGAGGGGTTGGTGCTCAAGGGAAAACTATCAAAAATAGTTTTATGCATTAAGAATGCTGTTTAAATTAACTGGAGTCCAAAATATACTGTTAGCATGAGTTGTTAAAAGAGAGTTGGTTTGATTACTCCTAACTAAAATAATTGAAGGAAATGCAATATGGAAATTTACTGGGAGATGACGCGTAGAGGCCAGAAGTTTGTTTTAAGCTGGGACGAAAAAGTTGAAATGATAGGCGCAGTACGTGAAACGAAATCCGGGTTTGACGCCTTTGCAAGGACTTTTACGATGACCCCTGAAAGAGCCACGAAAGGGTTAGCGTCCATGGAAGATGCGAAGGAATTTGTTGAACAGTTCCGACCATGGGAACTATTTGTTGGTCCGGTGGATGTGGGTATTGATGAGGCAGTACGGGATCAACCTTCTTAGTCCGCTATAAAAGTGTCCTGACAACTGGGGCTTTACATGAAAACTATAAAATGCGCACTTATTATTAATTTACTTTCACTGTTATAAGGCACATTATTTGTGGTGTCTCAAACTCGCGGTGATGGTGTTTTGTAGTTGATTAATTCTGGAGCCTGATATGAACTGTTCTGTATGTGGTGCGGAGCCAGATGAGGGGGCCCAGTTTTGTGGTGTGTGTGGAACCAGATTAGAAACAAATGATTCCCTCTATGGTGCTATTCAACCGGGTGCCGATCAGCCGATGGTTGGATTTACCCAGGCGATTAGCTTTGGCTTTTCAAACTACATCAATTTCCAAGGGCGGGCCACTAGAGCCGAATATTGGTGGTGGACTTTGTTCGCGGTCATATCAGATGTGGTTCTAGGATTCATTGATGCTGCGTTAGGCATAGGTTTCTTACAGGGTCTGTTTAGCTTGGCCATATTAATACCGGGTTTGGCCGTTGGAGCAAGAAGACTGCACGACATAGGAAAATCAGGATGGTGGCAGTTATTGTGGTTTGCCATCGTAGTAGGCTGGATTATTCTATGGGTTTGGGCTTTTAGGCAGGGTAATCAGGGACAAAATCAACATGGATTTGACCCTCGCACTACACCCCGGCAATAAATTCATTTGCAAAAAAGAGCTCTATAGGTCAGCCGTTTTGGCCTGTGGAAACATTTACGGGCATATCAGATTTTGATATTAGAAATACTGTGATTCGGGGAAATTAGCTCTCTTAAAGGTCAAGTATAAAAGGCTCTACTTAGCTGCCTATTAGTTCCCAGAGCTTTCAACAATACTTCTGAATAACGCGCCCTGATTTAGAAAAAATGTTAAGTGTGGAGAAATTTGATATCGGAACTTTTCTGTGTAATAAAAGTTCGCTAGGGAGTGAGGCTTCAGCCCCTAGCGACTCGAAGGGGATAGGTTGATCGGGCTATATTTTCAGTCGGAGGAAGCTAATTTGTGTGACCAATAGTCAGCAAAATCCCAATCGGATGGTTGGAAGTTTGATGATGGGCCAACGAAAACGTGGTGCAATGCGACCAACGTAGACAGTGTTGCAACAGCAAAAATGATTAATTCCATGTTTAGTATTATGTTCTCCAATGGATTATATTAAATAATATTCATAAATATGATATAACTGGTTGGTAATAGTCGTCAAGAACTTTTG
>CAJWWP010000015.1:0-36081 GCA_913048525.1 uncultured Chloroflexota bacterium | reverse complement strand
AGAGGCCTTCAGGGGTTAAAGGGCAGTTTTTGAAATCAGCCTTCCTCACAACAACGATGGGACCTAGCGTTCCAATCGATGTTGCTTCTTTGGGGGCTATAACAGTAGAATGAAGATAGTGCCGTAGACCGTGGGTTCTGTGTTTAGCGGATTAAAAAACCAACCCGCATAGGTGACCTTAGTACGATGCCTTTGGGCTGTTCGTTTCCAAGTAATCCGGGTCTACGCCCGGATTTTTTTTGTCTGGGTAAGTTGAACAGTTGTAATTGGGAGAGATTTATGCCCACGGAAGCGAAAGCAGAAGCTGTAGAAGAATTAAAACGGTTGATGGAAGACTGTTCAATTGCGATATCGACTGATTATTCTGGTTTAGACGTATCGGAGATCAGCGCCTTTAGAACCGCGCTGAGGGAAAATGGCATCCAATTCAAAGTTGTAAAGAATACCTTATTAAGAATCGCGGCTGACCAGAAAGAATGGCCCGAAATTAAGGAATTAATCGATGGACCCACTGGCATAGCTTTTGGCTATGGAGAAGAGCAGATTCCTGCAAAGGTAATTTCAGATTTTATTAGTGATAGCGGAATCGACATCGAAGTGAAGGCTGCCTTAATAGGGGAGCAATCTCTAGACGCATCACAAATAAAACTACTCGCCTCTCTTCCGGGTAGAGAGGCGCTAGTGTCTAAACTAGCAGGCCAACTTCATGGTCAGTTAGCTGGTCTAGTCTTCACACTTAATAGTCCTCTAGTCGGGGCGGCGAGAGTGTTGAATGGCCCAATTGCTGGGCTAGTTACTGTCTTGACTGGAAGAATCCAACAATCTGCACCGTAAAAAATTCTATTTGAGAACAAATTAGGAGATACAAAATGGCACTTTCAAAAGAAGAAATATTAGAAGCGATCAAAGAACTCCCTGTTATCGAACTTGCTGGTTTGGTTAAAGATCTAGAGGAGGAGTTTGGCGTTAGTGCAGCAGCTGCACCTGTCGCTGTCGCTGCTGCTCCGGGTGCAGCCCCAGCTGATGGTGATGCAGGAGGATCTGACGACCAAACAGAATTTACCGTGACTCTTAAAGAAATAGGTGACCAGAAGATAAACGTCATAAAAGCTGTCAGAGCGGCAACATCATTGGGTCTTAAGGAAGCAAAAGACCTTGTAGAAAGTGCCCCGGCTCCGATCAAAGAGGACGTCAGCAAAGAAGATGCTGAAAGTCTTAAGAAAGATCTTGAGGAAGCCGGTGCTGTTGTAGAGGTAGGTTAGCCAGATTTTCTCCGGCCTTAGTGTAGTAGATTTGATAGTGATGGGGACTAATAAGACTTTATGAGTCCCCATCAGCTTATATAGGGGATTGTTTGAGGCCCTTCAGGGAGCACACAAATTGTATCCCCTTTATTTTCGGCTAGCATGCGCACTGTCTCAGAGATATCATCGATAGGTTGGAGATGAGCTGCCCTGATCTGGTCTGGAGTTAAATTATCTGACTTTAGGTATACGTCGGATTTTATCTGTATCTGTGCTTGGATTTGTACCTGCCATTGATCGTGTCGGTCATGACCAGGAGATTCAATTAAATTTAGGAGATCTCTGGGGGAACTTCTTGAGGACAGGAGTTCTTTGTAGAGCCCGTGGTTTGGAATTCCATCAGAACATTCTGATGCGCATATTATTGCCCCCCCGTTTCTAACAATTTGCGAAGCTGCTGACATTCCTTTGACCGTTTGGTAGAGGTTCATGTCGAGGGGGTAACCACTATTAGTAGTTACGACTAAATCGAAAGGTTTATCAACCTTTTTCATAGCAGTTCCTTTTGCAAATCGGCATGCCGCGCGGTGCACATCAAACATATTCCCAGCATATACGCTCGTTATCCCATGTTGTTTGTTTATTGTGACGTCAAGACTGAAATCTGAAGGTATTTTTTCAGCTATTTCTCGAATAGAGTCGTGAATTGGATTGCCTTCTGTAACGCCCCACCTAGAGTTTGGGTTAGCAATCATTTCAGCGTTGTGTAGGTTCATGATTGTCTCAAAGCCTGCTAGCCCGGGAGCTATCATTTTGGGACCACCACTGAAGCCTGCGAAGAAATGCGGTTCTACGAAACCTGTTGTTATCTTGAAGTCACATTCCAACCAGTTTTTATTTATGAGTATTGGAATTCCTTTTGTAGTTTGACCGACTAAGTCGACCTTTTTGGTATCAAAGGCGTCATGGTTAATGATTCTGCAGCCATAATTAACAACTTCGGTTCCCAACATAGATTCCAATTCCGAGTTATCGTTCGACCTATGGGTTCCAGTGGCTATGAATATAGTTATGTCCTCCGGGGGTAAATGGGAGAGCTCATTCAATATAACTGGAATGACCCGGTTATTAGGCATAGGCCGTGTAATATCGCACACGCTTATCCCGACCGTCTGTCCTTTTTTAACGGATCTCATGAGAGGTTCGCAGCTCAAAGGGTTTCGAATCGCTGTTTTTAGGGCTCCTGTTTCGTCAGGTAAGGCGGGCAGATAATCCGGTTCAATTACTACAACATTCTCCGGAAGATCTACGTATAGGCCATTTTTACCGTAGGCAAGTTGAATTTCCACAGTTGAGGTTAATCCGCTACGTCTCTCAGAAGGGCCTCGCACAAGTGCGCCGCGTCCACCAAATCTGGTATGGTCACAAATTCTCTAACTGTGTGCATACCATGATCAGCCATTCCAACCACCACTGAACTAATTCCATTGAGTCGGAACACATTCCCATCCGTACCACCACCGGAGGGTTTCATAGTAGGATCTAAACCTATACTTACTAGTGCGTTCTTTGTTCTTAAAGTAGCTGGGTCGTCGTCGGTTAACGTGTAAGTTTCGAATTCAGTATGTAGGTGATCGTCAACCAAGGCGTCCGGATAAAGATCCCGTACCTCTTTTAAAACATCGGCAATTTGGACTCTTAGACCATCCAAACTTTCTAGGCTGGTGCTTCGAAATTCTCCCTTAATTGTGGTGTTTTCAGGAACAGCATTTCTGACAGTGCCACCTTCTATATTTCCCACATTAAAGGTGGTGTTTTCGTCGAGTCGTCCCTGTGGGAGTCTTGATATTATATCGGCAGCTATTTGTATTGCTGACAACCCTTTTTCGGGTTCCACTCCGGCATGGGCGGCTCTTCCTGTTATTTCTATGTCGAACCCTATATATGTGGGGCTGGAAGCCGTTATCTGGCTAACTGGACCTTCTCCATCAAAGACGATAGCTTCCTTAGCATTTATCAAGGTGAAATCTAAGTTTCTTGCTCCAACGAGACCAATTTCTTCTTCTCTTGTAAATGCCAGTTCTACGGGTCGATGCTCCTCACCATCTTCTGAAACTGATTCGAGTGCTTCTAAGATAGCTGAAATCCCAGCTTTGCAGTCCCCTCCAAGAATTGTAGTACCGTCTGATACTATCCTGTCCCCGTCAATGCTGGGTTTTATCCCACGGCCCGGCTCTACCGTGTCTAGATGCGCAGAGAGTAAAATGGGATCGCTTCTACCATCACTTGCGATTACATTCCCATAGGAATCTCTTTTGGTTTTAAAGCCCAAGTTTTCTAACCTCTTTATAATTTCTTTGGCCATCTCTTCTTCTTCACCAGATGGACTGTCTATACGGGCTAACTCACAGAATGTTTTTACTAGACGGTCCCGATTAATCATGCGCAAAACTCTCCTCTTTGTTAGTAGTTATTCTATGATCCTATGGGTCAGACGTCTATGTTAATGGATAAGAGTACCTTTGACCTCGTGAGTCACGATTTTTTAGATACGAGCAAACCGACTTGTGATAAATAATATTTATGCCTTTGTCTTTGTACATAGCATTTAGTAGATACTGTGTCTGGATTTCTCAGAAAAATGGCTGACTGAATATCTAGAACGATCTAAACTTGTTGGTTACGGGCATTCTTCTATCTCGACCGAAGTTTCTGGGTGTTATCTTGACGCCTGGAGGTGATTGGCGGCGTTTGTATTCGTTCCTATCTACCAGTGTAAGAATGTTGGCAACAGTTTCTGACTCAAATCCATCTGCAACGATTTCCCGAAAACTACTGTCACGTTCAACATATGCTTCGAGTATGGGATCTAATATGTCGTAGTTTGGAAGACTATCTGTATCTTTTTGGTCTGGCCTTAATTCAGCACTTGGGGGTTTATCCATAACACTTTGCGGTATCACAACCGATGAAGATGTTCCATTGATATGCTTACATAGGTCGTAGACCATTAGCTTGGGGACGTCTTTTATTACAGAAAATCCTCCTGCCATATCCCCATAGATTGTGGCATAACCTACCGCCATTTCGCTCTTATTTCCTGTGGTGAGAACCATCCAGCCGAACTTATTCGACATAGCCATTATTAGATTTCCACGTATTCTTGACTGTATGTTTTCTTCCGCTACCCCCCATTCAGTACCGTGGAATTGGTCTCGTAGAGCCAACTCCATTGAGGCAACAATTTCCCTTATGGGTATGGATTCGATTCGAATGCCTATGTTCTTGGCTAAATCTTTCGCATCTGTTTCACTTCCTACTGAAGAAAACTGTGAGGGCATAGATACACCAACCACATTATCTGGGCCTAGAGCCTCTGCAGCTATAGCCGCGACCAGACTAGAATCAATTCCTCCTGAGAGAGCGATTAAAACTTTTTGAAACCCACTTTTGTTGACGTAGTCCCTAGTACCAATTACTAGAGCCTTTCTGACCTCTTCTATTGAAGATACCGGATGAATAGCTCTTTCAAGGAATGGTTTTTTCGGTTGGGGTATTTCGTCGCTTATATATCTGTGAACAGGTTTTCCAATATCCTCCAGTCCCTCTGCAAAAAAATCCTGTGTATTTGCTTCTCTCGCCTGTCGTAGTGGAGTGGTGTCTATGTCACATATAACTAAATCCTCTTCGAAAGGTTCTCCTCTCGAAATAATTTTTCCTTCCGGGTCTATGACTACACTAGATCCATCAAACACTAGTTCGTCTTGACCTCCGACTTGATTTACATATGCGATAAATAAACCGTGGGCTGAAGCCCTTTCGATCAGCATTGATTCTCGATCTTGCCGTTTTCCAGCGTGAAAAGGAGAACCATTTATATTAATAATGAGTTCAGCCCCAGCGGCTCGCTGGACACTTGTGGGGCCAAGCGGATACCAGATGTCTTCACAAACATTTACTCCCACTTTTGTTCCATTGATGGTGAACACAGGACATGTGTTGCCAGACTCGAAATATCTTTCTTCGTCGAAAACGCCATAATTGGGCAAGAAAATCTTTTTATGGGTTCCTTTCAGCTTTCCTTCACTAGCCACCGCTGCTGAGTTATAGAGCTTGTTGTCTAATTCGACAAAACCGAAAATGGCAGTTATTCCCTGTGTGTTGTGTGAAACCTCTGATGAGCATTTCATGTTTTCTTGAACGAACTCGTTTTTGAAAACTAAATCCTCTGGTGGATAACCTGTAATTGCTAGTTCTGGGAATGCTATTAGGTCGACATCGAGGTCTTTGGCCTTATCTATATACGAACAAATCTTGGCCGTGTTACCGCTTAAATCACCAACTGTCGAATTGATTTGAGCTAGAGCGATTCTTATCACGACTGAATCTTACCTTCCCAGACTGTGTAAAAGTAACAACAGGCTTAGAGGAACATCTATTCCAGAATTTTAACCCTCGTAGGTTGGCCCCGCCAATTTTTGGAGGCTACCTGAATGAACTCTACGAGTAGTTGGATTCTAGAAACTGCTTAATTCTAGATATGGCTTCCTGTAAGTTCTCGGTGGAATTGGCGAATGAGAGTCGTATATACCCGGCTCCGTATTTACCAAATGACTCTCCAGCAAGAACTGCAACTCCAGCTTCTTCAAGGAGCCTGTTGGAAAATTCCGCGCTTGACATGCCTGTACCATCAATATTGGGAAAAACGTAAAATGCGCCCTTTGGAGTAGCACATTTAATGCCTTCAATTGAGTTTAGTCCAGCGACTACTATATCCCTTCTTTTCTTGAATTCCTCCACCATAGCCGAGGGTCTATCTTGAGAACCCACTAGGGCTTCAGCTGCGGCAATCTGGGTAAAGCTGGCGGTGCAGGATACGCTGTTGGTTACCAGACGAGAGACGGGCTCAACCAACTCTTCAGGAAATAATCCGTAACCTATTCTCCATCCGGTCATTGCATATGTTTTTGAGAAACCATCCAAGATGATCGTTCGGTCCATCATACCGGGAAGGGCAGCGATACTTTGGTGGCTCCCCTCGTAAAGAAATCTGATGTATATCTCATCAGATAGAACTAGGATGTCATTTTCCTTTGCCAGTAAAGCAAGCTCCTCCAATTCTTCCAACCCGATGACGCTGCCACATGGGTTGTTTGGGGAGTTAATTATCATCAACTTGGTATTAGGCGTTATTTGGTTTCTCACCTCTTCAACATCTATGTTGAAATCTTTGTCTCCGTGTAATTTCATCGGGACCGCGGTGCCACCGCAGAATTCAATCATTGACTCGTAGATTGGGAATCCCGGATTTGGGTACAGTACCTCATCTCCTCTCTCTATCAATGCCATGATCACAAAAAACATGATCGGTTTTCCGCCTGGGGTTATGACTATGTTTTCGCCACTGGCTTCAATACCTCTGGATTTAGATATCTCGTTGGCGACTATATCTCTCAGATCTCCATAACCTGGAGAAGGGTTGTATGAAGTAAACCCATCCTGAAGTGCCTGCTGACCAGCGCTCACGATATTTTCCGGTGTATCGAAGTCTGGTTCCCCGATTTCGAGGTGGATTATGTTTTTTCCTTGAGCCTCGAGTTTCTGGGCTTTTGCGAGTACTTCAAATGCTGTCTCAGTGCCGAGCCGGCTCATTCTCTGGGCCAGTTTAATCAAAGGAAATCTCCGTTTGAATCATGGTTCAGGGAAGTATACAACGCAAACAGACCACTAAACCACATCTGTTAATGTCCCATTTCTGATTGTTCGATTAATTGGAACCTGTGCTACCATTTTTTTGATTCGGGAATTTGTTAGTCTTGGTCCGTATTTTTTTAAATTTAAAGAGGTTTCTAATAAGTATGAAGGTTTTTCTAGGTGTTCCGAGGGGGTTCTGCGCTGGCGTTGTAAGAGCCATTGATTTGGTGGAGCTCGCCTTGAAGAAATACGGAACACCTGTTTATGTGAAACATCAGATTGTGCACAACCCTCATGTGGTGCTGGATCTTGAGAAAAAGGGTGCGATAACTGTTGAAGAGGTTGAGCAAATTCCCAGGGGCGCCCGAGTTGTTTTCTCGGCGCACGGTTCACCCCCGTCAGATTTTAAAAAAGCTAAGGAGCGAGATTTAAAGGTGGTAGACGCCACTTGTCCCTTGGTTATCAAGGTTCATAACGAAGCAAAAAAATACTCTAAAGAGGGCCGAAAATTGGTTCTTGTTGGTCACAGAGGTCATCAAGAAGTAAAAGGGACTATGGGGCAGTCAGAAATGGAATTAGTCGACGACAGAGAAAAATTGCCTGGCTTCCATTGGGATAAAGACACTCCTGTCGCAGTTTTAACTCAGACTACTTTGTCAGTTGATGACACACAGCGTTCTATCGAAACTATTAAAGATTCATTTAATGACGTCTTGGTTCGTAATGACCTGTGTTATGCAACAACTAACAGGCAAAACGCTGTAAAGGAAATATCCGATCATGTGGATCTTTTTTTGGTTATAGGGGCTAGGAATAGCTCCAATTGCAATCGGCTGAGAGATGTTGCCGAAAGTAGGGGAGTGAATGCCTACCTTATAAATGGAATTGACGAACTGAACCCCGACTGGTTACAAGGTGTCGAAAATGTCGGAATTACCTCGGGGGCATCTACTCCTGACACACTTGTTCAGGCAATTATTGAGTTGTTAATGCCTGAAGAGGTAATTCCTATGGGTGGTGAAGAAGAAAACATAACCTTTACCCTTCCATTGGAATTTAGAGAGTTTGCAAAAGATAAATAAAAGGGAATTTTTTGGACATAACCGTTTCTAGTCTCATAGAAGGAGCCCGTAGCGCTACAGGCATCACCGTAATTATTGATGTATTTCGATGTTTTACAACTGAAGCCGTCGCATTTGAGATGGGAGCGAAAAAGATTATTTTGGTAGCAGAAATAGAGGAAGCTTTTGATCTAAGGTCTGACGGTGTTGGGGATATTCTTATGGGTGAGGTTGGAGGTAAAAGACCTGAGGGATTTGACTACGGTAATTCTCCATTCGACCTATTAGGGGCAGATTTAAAAGGTAAAACTATAATTCAGTCTACTCGTGCGGGGACCGTGGGAGTCACTAATGCGTCTGGAGCGGATCTTATCTACGGGGGTTCTCTGGCCGTTGCGTCCGCCACAGTCCGAGCCTTAAAAGCTCACAAACCATCAAAAGTCACACTGGTCGCAATGGGTTTGGAGGGCATAAAAAGGGCGGATGAGGACGAACAATGCGCCCTATATTTAAGGAATTTACTTCAGGGTAGGATTCCCGAAAGAGAAGCGGTCAGGTCACTTATTAGGGTTGGAGAGGAGTCTCAAAAATACGATGACCCAGAAACTCCTCAATGGCCTTCGGAGGATAGGGAAATGGCCTTGAATATCGATTCCCATAATTTCGCCTTACGGATTTCCAAGGAAGATGGTTTTTTTGTATCGCGACCAGAGCTAATAGCATAACTTGGACGTTGGACATTTTCAGGAGGTAATTAGGATATGAAGTATAGAAAGCTCGGTGGTTCAGGTCTAGAAGTTTCTGAGATTGGATTAGGAACAAATAATTTTGGTCCACGGCTAGACTTTGAATCGAGTGACCGAGTGATCAGCCAATGCATTGATTCTGGAATTAATCTTATCGATACTTCTAATAGCTATGGGGCTACAGTCTCGGAAGAGTACATAGGAAGATCACTGACGGGTCGTAGAGATAGTGTCGTTCTTGCGACTAAGGTTTCGAGCAGAATGTCGGAAGGTCCAAACCAAGCTGGTAATTCTCGAATACATATTATGGACCAAATTGAGGGTAGTCTTTCCCGACTGCAGACCGATTATATCGATCTTTACCAAATTCACTGGTGGGATGATGATACCCCGATTGAGGAGACACTTCGTGTTCTTGACGACTTGGTCCGTGATGGAAAGATAAGATATTTTGGGTGCTCAAATTTTTCTTCTTGGCAGGTTTGCGAGGCTGTCTGGACTTCTCGGTCAGTTGGTATCAGTTCTTTCGTCAGCGTTCAACCACATTACAGCATGATGGAAAGATCAATTGAGTCAGAACTACTGCCCTTTTGTCAGAAGTATGACGTTGGCGTTCTTCCTTATTACCCATTGGCCAATGGATTCTTAACCGGAAAGTATCGCAGGGGAGAAGATATTCCTGAGGGAACAAGGCTTGGGGTAAATGATAGGGGAATGTTTACGGAAGAAAACTTTGATTTGATAGAAAAATTAGATTCCTTTAGTAGTAAAAGGGGCAAAACGGTTCTAGATTTAGCTTTTGCATGGCTTCTAGCCAGGGGTGAAATAAGCTCTGTGATAGCAGGTGCCACATCGGCAGAGCAAGTGGTTTCAAATGCCGCCACTGCAGAATTTACACTTACAAATGAGGAATATGACGAAGTTACTTCGATACTTATATAAAGCCTGACCCTTTAAATTATCTGGAAAGTGTTTCTTTTCCTGGTTCTGGCATAACCTCAAACGCATTCAGTGCGCATGCAAGCATACTGTAATAACCGTAAGTGGTTGTTAGCTCGGTGATGCCTTGCGTGCCAAAAAGTTGATGGGCAGCTGAGTAAGTTTCGTCGGTTACTCTCTTTTTGCCGAGGAGCTCGCGGCCATATGAAATTACAATCTGGTACTTATGATCCAGATCGGTTATATCTCCGCTCATTCGGACAGTCTCGAGCACATTTTCAGGGACGCCAGCATTCCTAGCTATTGTCACATGGCCTGACCATTCGTAGTCACAATTCATTTCTTTTGCGGCTCCTATTATGGCCAGTTCCCTGACGTCGTCGTCTAACGTGGATTCGAATCTTATAAACTCCCCAAGGTGTGCGGCTCTACCGGCGATTTCAGGGCTGTGTAGTAGAACTGAAAATGGTCCACTAATTCTTCCCCTACTTCCTATTATTTCCTTTACTATGTGGTGGAATTTCTCATCTATATCTGCAGTATCGGTTAATTGCTCTACACGAGCCATGATTCACCCCTTATAAATGTTCCAAATACTTAGAATGATTGAAGTTTGTAGAAAATACCTTGGGAAAGCATATATCTTATTCTAAACCTAGGAAGGATGCGTGGAGGAATTGATGATTGAATCCAATAAATACTTGATGAAATGTAACCAGGACTTCTGGGACTCTTTGGTCGATGAACATTACTCATCTGAATTCTACGGAGTAGATAAATTCCTGAATGGGCAAAACTCTCTTGATGAAATTGAACTTGAAGTGATTGGGGAAATAGCCGGTAAAAATATTCTCCATGTGCAATGTCATTTCGGTTTATCTACCCTGAGCCTAGCTCGAGAAGGCGGATCTGTATCTGGAGCGGATTTTTCCTACAAAGCGATACAAGCAGCCAATAAGCTATGTCATATATCAGGGCTTGATGCTAAATTTTATCAGTCCAACGTATATGAATTATCTGAAAAAATACCGTATAAGTTTGACATTGTGTTCACATCTTATGGCGTCCTTTGCTGGCTCCCGGATCTGGGGGAATGGGCAAAGCAAATAGCCAGTAGAATTTCTCCAGGCGGTAAATTCTGTATCGTCGAATTCCATCCGATCGTGCACGCTTTAAAGAGAAGTAGCAGGGGACCTGTAATTATAGGAAGACCGTACTTCAATGAGAACGTAATGGAATTTATTCCTGATGGTAGCGGGAGCTATGCCCTTCCAGAAGTTCCCAGTCGACACACGACATATGAATGGGCCCATCCAATTTCAGAAATAGTAACGTCGTTGGTGGATGCTGGGCTTCATATTCTGGAGATGGAAGAGTACCCCTACAGCACTCAAGGTGGTTTTTCGGAATGTCTTGTAGTTGGTCAAGATGGGCTGTGGAGATATCCCGATTCTGAATTTGGTGTGCCGTTGACGTTTTCAATTACAGCAGAAAAGCCGAATTAATTTGGAGAACAAGGCCCTAGATAAGGTCCTTAATTTGGTGGGCCTAGAATGACCATTTCTTTGCCTATGGTGAGAGTTTTTGGGCACACGGCCCGTTTCATCTAGAAGCTTCAACCAACTCCGTGGAAGCCAACTTCGATATTTTCGCCCGTAACCATCACAGGCGTTATTCTCTCACCACCCGTTAGTTCCTCTACTTTGTCCCAGAGTTCGGGATTCAAAGCAAGATCAAATTCCTCAAAATCTATTGCCAAGTCTTGCAATTCACTTTTTAGGGCGTCAGAGTACGTGCAATCCGGATGGGTGTATAACGTTATTGAGTCTTCCAATGGCCTACTCTCCGTATTCTGAGTATTTTAATGACGTTCTAATTCTATGGAACATTTTCAGTCAATGCAAAGGTAAACTAGCACGGAAGAAATAGTCATGAATAAATTAGGTAGGTGATGATAATGGACCCATTAGAAAAGGTGCGCCTGGGTAACACCGAAGTGAAAGTAACACGTTTGGGAATGGGTGGAGCGCCCATGGGTGGATTGGTTACGGATGCTGGTGCCAATATTGCAAATGAGACTTTGAAACAGGCCTATGAAGAAGGCATTAGATACTTTGATACCGCTCCATTGTACGGTAGCGGTAAAAGTGAAGTTTTCTTTGGTGAATTTCTGTCAACTCTTGACCAGGATTCTTTTACACTCTCTTCCAAAGTGGGAAGGCTTCTGGACCGAACAGACACGCCATCGGAAGATCCAATTTATAGGAATCCTCCCGAAGTGAATGTCAGGTTTGATTATTCAAGGGATGGCGTGCTCAGATCAATTGAGGAGAGCCTTACTAGGCTTAATCTTGATCGTATCGATGTAGCTCTCATCCACGACCCAGATGACCACTACGAAGAGGCAATCGATACGGCATTTCCGACGTTAGCAGATCTCAGAAGCCAAGGGGTGATTGGGGCTATAGGATCTGGAATGAACCAATGGGAGATGCTGGCCGATTTCGCCAGGAACGCCGATTTTGATTGTTTTCTTCTTGCGGGGCGTTACACGCTTCTCGATTATTCGGCCTTATCAGAATTCCTACCAATCTGCGAAGAAAATTCAATAAGCGTAATACTTGGAGGACCTTATAATAGTGGAATTCTGGCTTCAGATCTTGGAAAGAACGTTACCTATTTTTATGAAACAGCTCCTCAGTATGTAATTGAAAAAGCAAAAGCTATTAAGAGTATTTGTGACGACTTCAATATCCCTCTGAAAGCAGCTGCCTTGCAGTTTGGTCTTCTACACCCTGCTGTTGCCGCAACAATACCTGGAGCCAGGCATCCTACGGAGGTTTCTGAAAATGTGGAAATGGCCAGCCTCAATATTCCTTCAGAGTTGTGGAAGGAGCTTAAGTCAAAAAGTTTACTACCAGAGGAGGCTCCTACCGATGATCGATAAGAGGATTAAAGGTGTATTTTAATATGAAGACCTATGCAATGGCGTTGGACTTGCTAGAAGACTCCGACTCAATTGAGCAGTACAAGGCATTTCACTTAGAGGTGTGGCCTGAGGTTATTGGGGGTCTTAAAAGCATAGGGATTGAAGAGATGAGGATATTTCTTTCGGGAACTAGATTATTTATGGTTTTGAATGTTCCGGACGATTTTGATTTAGAAAATGATTTTCAGGCCTATACTGATTCATCACCTAAGGCTGCGAATTGGGATGAACTTATGAGGACCTATCAGAAAAAGGTACCAGAAGCAGCAGATAATGAATGGTGGTCTCCGATGGAAGAAGTATTCAATCTTAATTGGTGAAACCACCGCAAGTTTTTACGGTTTGGGTCGGTAGAAATGCATTCACTATGCAAACAGTCATGTGACAGGTTGAACAGAAAATCAATTCCTATGTCTGAGGAGGAATTAGTGGATATCGCGAAATTGTTACCCACGTGGCGTATAGAGTGTTTTGAAAACGCTAGAACTATTAGAAAAATGTTTAACTTCGATTCTTCTATAATTGCTTCACTTTTTGTACAGAAGTTATCTGATATACAAGACGAGGAAAATCACCATGCAAAAATCACCATAGATGGCAAGAAAGTTGATGTCGTCTGGTGGACACATTTGTTCAACAATCTTCATAGAAATGACTTTGTAATGGCGGCGAAAACGGATTTTTTGTATTTGGGTATACCCGGAAAAGGTTAGCTAATGTACTTATCTTATAAACAAATGTTATGGAATGTATACTTGAGTAGTAAGGAATTAGGGCTCTCTAATTTTAAAAAAGATGACCCGAAAGGAATTTCGCTTGCCTAGGTATTATCCGGCTTTTATTGATGTTAAAGACAGAACCTGCGTAGTAATAGGTGGTGGGGATTTCGGCGAAGAGAAGGTGGTGAAATTACTTGAGTGTGATGCCTCCGTGAGGGTCATAAGTACCCATGTAAATAAGTCTGTGTCTGAGATGGCACAGAAAGGGATTATAGAGTGGTTGAAACGAACATATCAGGCCGGCGACCTCTCAGACGCCTTTATCGCAATCGCGGCTGATAATCCTGAGGATGTGAATCTAAAGATCGCTGAGGAAGCCACGGAAAGAAATGTACCCTTGAATGTGGTAGATGTCACTCATCTCTGTACTTTTATAGCACCTTCAGTGGCACGCCGTGGAGAAGTTACAGTCGCTACATCCACCGGAGGAGCTAGTCCCGCTCTGGCCAGGACATTTAGAGAGAAAGTAGAATCAGATTGTCCTTGTAGAATGCTTGAATATGCAGATCTGGCTCCCATACTTTCGTGGGCCCGCGGGGTTGTTAGAGAGAAAGGATGGAATATAGTGCCATCATATTGGCAGAACTGTATTAATGAGGATCTGTTAGATTTGGTGCAAGATGGTCGTGATGCCGAAGCTCAGGCGCATTTAATCAACTGTTTGGAAAAAGGTAATACCAATAATTAGGACGGCAATTATGCCATCTGGTAAATCTATAAAAGTAGCGACTAGATCCAGTCCTCTATCAATTGCTCAAACGAATGAGACTATTACGCAACTGAAAAAAACCCTTCCTGAACACACATTTGAGATCGTGGCTTTGGAGTCTGAGGGCGATAGACGTAAAACTGAGGATCTTTCAAAATTGGAGAGAGGCGTATTCGCCAAGACTGTCGAACTCGCCTTACTAGATGGAAGAGCAGATATAGCGGTTCATAGTGCGAAAGATGTCCCGGCTGAAATCCTTGAGGAACTCCAAATAGCTGGATATTTAAGGCGACAAGATCCTAGAGATGTGTTAGTACATTCAGGATACGAGACGTTAAGGGAATTACCAAAAGGTTTTAGGCTCGGGACAAGCAGTCAGCGTCGTGCCTGCCAGATATTGCGGATACGCCCCGATCTTCAAGTCGTGCCCATAAGGGGTAACGTTGACTCGAGAATTTCTTTCGTTGATACAAAGGAGGTCGATGGTGTGGTGTTGGCGGCATCTGGTATCTTACGTCTGGGATTGGAAAAACATATTTCCTCTTTCATTTCCACGAGGGATTGTGTACCTGATGTTGGTCAAGGTGCGATTCTAGTTCAATGTTCGTCTCACGATGAATCTATTTATGGCCTTTTGAATCAAGCACTTGATGCCAAAACTGAAATAGAAGTCACTTCAGAGAGAGCATTTCTCAGTTTCGTATCTGCTAGCTGTAAATCACCCGTTGCAGCACATTCGGTTTTGGATGGTGGTTCGCTGAATATGATCGCTATGGCGGGTCTCCCTGACGGAAGCGAATACTATTTCGTCGAACACTCATCCAAACCCAATTCGCCAGATAAAGCCGGTGAGGAATTGGCATTAAAACTTGCAAAATCTGGAGCTGCTCATCTACTAGGGAAATTAATTGTCTAACGAAAGTACGGGAGGGAAAGTTTTTCTAGTAGGGGCGGGGCCTGGAGATTCTGGCTTGATCACAAGGCGAGGTGCCCATCTGATTGAACAGGCCGATGTAATTATTTATGACCGACTTGTTAGCCCTGATATATTGGATTTAGCCGCTGTTTCCACTGAGATGGTTGATGTAGGTAAAACGCCAGGTAAATCCAATATTAGTCAGTTGGAGATAAACCACTTGCTGATAGATAAAGCTAAGAGAGGGAAGACTGTGGTCAGGCTGAAGGGTGGAGATCCCTTCGTTTTTGGTAGGGGAGCAGAGGAAGCAGCGGCCCTTTCAGAAGAAGGAATACACTTTGAGGTAGTTCCGGGGGTTACATCGGCTATAGCTGGACCGGGCTCGGTAGGGATTCCTGTTACCGATCGAGGAAAAGCTTCTTATTTTACAGTCGTCACAGCTTCTGAGGACCCTACTAAGACTGATTCAGATATCAACTGGGATGCTATTGCCAAAGGAAACGAAACCATCGTTGTGTTGATGGGTTCAAAAAATATAGATGAGATTTCCAACGTGTTAATAAAGGGAGGTCGAGACCCATCTACTCCCGCGGCTGTTGTTGAGTCAGCCACAATGGCTGACCAAAGGGAAGTCTTCGGTATGCTCGCAAATATAGGTGAACTTGCTGCATTATCGAAAATTGCAGCACCTTGCGTTCTAGTTATTGGTGAGGTCGTTGAATCGGCTAAAAAATTGCAGGTACGAACTAATTTTCCGTTACTAGGGAAAAAGATTCTTGTTACTAGGTCTCGTGACCAAGCCGGTAAACTTAGTATGTCATTGAGAGATTTAGGAGCATCGGTAGTGGAGCTACCGACAATTGCTATAAGTCCAATTAATGACTACAAATATCTGGATAAGTCCATCACTAATATCAGTGATTACAAATGGGTTATTTTCTCCAGTGCAAACGCGGTGAATGCATTCTATTCCCGATTAAGTCAGATGAGGTTGGATTCTCGACATTTCTCAGAGGTTAAGATTGGGGCCATCGGCCCAGCTACTTGCCGAGCTCTTCGGCTTCAAGGTATTTCGCCTGACTTTATACCACCAAGAGCGGTATCTGACTCTCTCATTGCAAACTTTCCCCATTCCGAATCGTCACTCCAGAAAATTTTATTGCCTTCTCCTGAGGCCGCTCCTGAGACCATAAAGATGGGATTGGAAAAACTGGGTTGGACTGTTCATAGGGTGGATGCATATAAGACGATCATGCCAAAACAGTCGGCCAAAAGAGCTGGGCGGCTTTTGAATGAAAGTCTGGATATGGTGACCTTCACAAGCTCATCAACAGTGACGAATCTTGATGCGATGTTGGAGTCTGGAATTCCACCTGAAGTTTCTATAGCATGTATTGGTCCTGTGACTGCTGAAACTGCTCGTGAGATAGGCATGAAACCTGACATAGTTGCTGAGGAACATACCATCAACGGACTGGTGTCGGCTATCACTATTTTTTATTCTAGTTAAGGTGGCAAAATGGCTTTTCCACATTCGCGTCTTCGCCGTCTGAGACAGAGCACTGAAATGCTTTCTCTGACCTCAGAAACCAGATGGTCAATAGAGGATTTTGTGTATCCGATCTTTGTCATACATGGCCAGGGCAAAAAAATTCCGATAGAACCGATGCCAGGAATATTTCAATTTTCTGTAGATATGCTTGCTGCGGAAATAAGGGAAATCAGATCACTCGGAATACAGTCGGTGCTGTTATTTGGAATTCCAGTGATTAAGGATGCCACAGGTTCAGGAGGGACAGATGCCAATGGAGTGATACAAGTAGCCATTCGAGAAATAAAGTCGGTGGACCCTGATCTTATTGTCATGACGGATGTATGTTTATGCGACTATACAGACCACGGCCACTGTGGCGTCATAGAAGGATCCAATATCGACAACGATGCAACCCTAACTATTTTGCAGCAAATGGCTGAATCGCATGCTCAGAATGGCGCCGATGTGGTTGCGCCGTCGGCAATGATGGATGGGCAAGTAGGGGCTATTCGTTCCGCACTCGACTCGGCGGGTAAAAAAGATACTGTGATAATGGGTTATTCGAGCAAATATGCCTCTGGGTTTTATGGACCTTTTAGGGTGGCGGCGCAGTCTGCTCCTCAGTTTGGAAACCGCTCAAGCTACCAGGCTGACCCGGCTAATATACGCCAGGCTATGCTGGAAATTCAACAGGATATAGAGGAGGGCGCAGACATTATTATGGTTAAACCTGCTCTTGCTTATTTGGATGTGATCAGAACTGCCCGGGAAAGATTTGACCTTCCATTGGCGGCGTATAACGTCAGTGGGGAATATTCAATGGTAAAAGCGGCCTCAGCTAACGACTGGATTGAAGGGGATAGAGTTAGAGACGAAATTCTCACCTCCATTAAACGTGCAGGTGCCGACATCATCATCAGTTATCACGCGAAAGAAATTGCTTCCTCCGTATAACAGTGCTAGACACTTTGAAGTTAGAAAAATTTCAGTGGAGGCCAAATTCTCAAGCGGGCAACATCCGTTATTTTGGAAATAGATATAGGACCAAGTTTTCTACTATCAACTACATGATGGAAATTCCTAAAGTCGCTAAGTAGAAAGAAATGTCCGTCAGGAATTTTGCAGGTAAGGTGTTCCAAGCCTCGGGATTTGGGTAAATTATCTATGTAAGGTTCAGATAAAGGGGCCCCGTCAATATAAATCTGGCCTGAATCAATTTCCAAAAGTTCGTTTCGGAGCCCAATGATTCTCTTGACTGAGAGTTTCTCTGAGTCATGATCCAGCTTCACCACAACAATCTGACCTCTCTTTAGTTCAGTCTCATCTGTAACGGAACTGGTTATCAAAAGATCCTTATTTTTTAGGGTGGGCTCCATACTACGGTTCTTGATCCTGGCTATTCTTCCCATGTATTCATATTAACCCAGTATCAATAATTACAGTTTTGCAGATTGATACGGTTGTCTTGCAGTGGGATCACTAATTCCTGTATCTTTTCAGGGAAGATCCTTTTGGTCTTCGAAAAGAGGAAAGATCTTGCAACAGAAGTTTAAAAAGGAAGGAACCATATGAGTATTGTTACTACGATTAAGAAGTTTGCAAATATTGTGGATGTTAGTGCCCACTGCGATATTCCCTGTGGAATATATGATCCTATTACAGCGAAAATAGGAGCCCAGACAGTTCTCAAGATGGCAGTACGAATCGAGGCTCTAGATTCCTGTGAGGATGTGAATACTTTCTCTAGGTATGTATCTGTAAAAGAAGAGCACGCACAAGCTGTCAAGAATGAGTTGAATATACTGTTGTCAGACTATTTCAAGCCGGAGCATTTGGCAGATTATCCGAATCTACATGAACTGTTTTGGAATGCCAATAAACTGGCTGGCGCTAATAAGCAGGGTGTGAGCTCAGAATCGGCTCAGCAATTAGTTGATGCAGTAGATGAGATCGCAAAGATTTTTTGGGCCTCTAAAGGCGTTGATTATAGCGATCCAAATGCTGCTGTTCGGTACGGAGCATAAAGAGCTAAAGTAGTGAAAGGGGCGTTGATTGAGCGCCCCTTTTCTATTGTGGGACTATTTGTAGTCTTCTCTTGGAGGACTGAAAATATCAAGGGCTTTGGCAGCGGAGTCACCAACAATAACTTGGTGTTCAACCCCTCCTGGGATGATGTAATACTCGCCGGCAGAAACGACTTTTTGCTGGTCGCCGATGGTGAATTCAAAAGATCCTTCAAGGACCATGCCAGCTTGTTCGTTGGAGTGTGAATGCAAAGGCACTTCTGAATTGGCGTCCAACTCTACTAGGCTCATCATAATATTCTCGCCCCACATGGTCTTGATCGTTACTCCAGGAGCAAGGTCTCTAGTTCGAGGTTTTTGCGAGCTATAAAAATATTCCATTATTACCTCTTTATTCTGCCGGTTGTGTTGCCATAGCATTAGGCAAAGATAAGCAGGATGTTATTACATCGTTTATAGGGGTAGAGACGTTGTGGATTTTTCCCATCTGACTTACCACCCCGTTGATGACATTAACCTCCAGCGGACGACCGGAAAGTAAATCCTGATGCATGGACGATACAAGTTCTGATTTGTGGGACATGAAGTCATCCATTGTTGTTTCTACTATATTCGCTGGCAAACCAATCCCTTCTGCATCAGCCACTGCTTTTGTTTCTGACATTACTTGAATAGCGAGTTCATATGTTTGCGGATTATCTAACACTTGTTCGAATCTAGCCCTGGCAAGGCATGTCATTCCACTCAGAGCCGTAATGAAAACCAATTTTTTCCATAGAGCAGACATTATGTCCCCCGATACTTCGTGATCTATGTTGGAGCGTTTCAGTAGTTCACTTACTGTCTTGGTTCTTCGGGTTATCATGCCGTGTTTTTCCCCCAAGGCTATACGGCAACCTCCGCCGTGCTCCTCAGTGATTCCAGGGTTTCCTCTGGATGCCTCAATATAGGCTGCGCCTAAAAGAACTCTCTCCTCTCCAAATCGATTTGACAAGAAATCTCCACTACCTATTCCGTTTTGTAGTGTGAGAACTGTAGTTTCTGGTCCTACAGCCGGGGCTATAACATCGCAAGCTGAGTCGTTATGGTAGGCCTTCACACAGTAAAGTACGATGTCTGCCACATAACCTTCTTCAGGCCTGGCTACTGCAGTTGCCAGGGATATGAAATTCCCCGAAGTCTTGCTCTGGACCTGCAGTCCTTTTTCCTGAATTGCCTTTAAATGTTCATTACGAGCAACTAGGACAACGTCGTGTTTTTCGGCCATAACAGATCCGAAGTATCCCCCCACTGCACCGGCGGCCATTACCAGAACGTTCATGTTTTTACCTTTTCAAACCACTGTAAATTTTGATACTTCAATGATAACTCTGATCGCGGTTAAAATCGTCATCAAAGTATTATGTTAGACTGCTGCGTGCTTAGACCAGTCTCCTGAATTTCTAATATTTTCTGACTAGGGAGGACCCAAATGAAGTTTGGTTTGCTTTACGAGATGCAGAGACCACACGATGATTTTACGGTGGATTACACTTCGTTAATAAACGAAACAATTGAGCAATGTCAGCTGGCCGACGAAATGGGATTTGACCACCTCTGGTTTGTTGAGCACCATTTTCTAACCACATTTGCGGGGTCATCTGCTCCTGAGGTAATCATTTCTGCCTTGTCCCGACTGACGAAAAATATAAGGATAGGATTTGGAGTGGTAGTCCTTCCTAATCATCATCCAGTTCAGGTTGCTGAGAGACTATCCATGGTGGACCATTTATCCGGCGGCAGAGTAGAATTCGGCGTTGGTAGAAGTAGCCCATATGAACAAGTGGGTCTGGGAATAGACCCCCGTGACACTCGTGACATCATGGAGGAATCATTAAATATAATTCCAAAAATATGGCAAACTCCAGGCCTTTTTGAATGGAAAGGCAAACACTTTGATATACCTCAACGAGAAATACTTCCCAAGCCCAAGCAGGATCCACACCCCCCAATTTGGATGGCTTGTACTCAGCCAACCAGCTATGAAATGGCGGCGGAAAAAGGTATTGGCGTTCTTTCCTTTGGTTCTGGAGCTCCTGCGGGAATGAAGGATCACATAGATAAGTACAGGGAAAATATAAAAAAAGCCAAGCCTGTGGGTGGATTTGTAAATAACCAGTGGGCTAATTTCACACTAGGTCATTGCGGAGACGATGATATGGAAGCGGTTGAGACCGGTGCTCAGGCAATCAAGGAGTTTTTTGGACCTAATCGGCCATATACATCCGATAGGCAGGACGTTTATGAAAACCTATTAGAGTCCTGGGGAGGAGTACCGGAACATCTTGAAGCTAGCTTCTCCAGATTTCTTGGTGAAGGCGAACAGGATTTAGGGGGTGGTGGAGCACCTCGTGCGATGTTAGGAGAATTGCCGGCGGAATTGCTGGCTGACAGGGGAGTTATAGTCGCTGGTAACCCAGATCGATGTATAGAATCAGCTAAACGGCATCAAGAAATTGGAGTGGATCAACTCCTGCTGATCATGCAATCCGATCAAATTCCACATGAAAAAGTTATGCGTTCGATAGAATTGTTCGGAAAGGAAGTTATACCAGCTTTTAAATAGGGAATCTTTACTTGGTTGCAGTAGTCAGATGAAGCCTGATGATCATTTTATCTCTTTTGATGTATGGCATGGAGCATACCGTCTTGTAAACTGCGATATAATTTAGTCGATTAAAAATTTCATATGCAGATATATGCTGTGATCAGGAGGTAGTACCCCTCCAGCGATACTCAGAGAGCCGGGTAAGGTGAGAGCCGGTGTATTCGCAGAGGATGAATGGGTCCTGAGAGCTTCCTTTTAATGAGTTTTACGCCGTGTAAAGTTTGTGACAAGGACGGATAGGCACCGTTATCATAGTCGAAGATTTCCGAAAAAATCTTGTCGAGTGCCCTTGGGGCGATAAACCTCAGGGAATTAGGGTGGCACCGCGGTTAATACCGCCCCTTTGTAATAGGGGCGGTATTTTTGTTTTCCCCAAATGTTCTTACGTGATTGGGAGATTTAAATAGGAGACTTAGGTGACAGAAAAGAAAATAGTGTTTAGTGGTGTGCAGCCCAGTGGCGACCCTCAATTGGGCAATTATCTTGGTGCCTTTAAAGGGTGGGTGCAAAGACAGACTGAAAAGACGAATTACTTTTGTGTCGTTGATTTGCATGCGCTGACAGTGGCACCAGATCCGAAGGACTTGCGGGCCCAAACTCGCGAGCTGGCTGCAATATTGTTTGCTTCAGGCATAGATCCTTACCAAAGTACTCTTTTCGTTCAGAGCCATGTGACGGCGCATGCTGAAAGTTGCTGGCTATTGAATTGCGTCACCCCGATTGGGTGGCTTGAGAGAATGACTCAATTCAAGGACAAATCTCAGGGTCAGGAGAGGGTATCAACAGGCCTACTTGACTATCCTGTTCTTATGGCAGGAGACATAATCTTATATGACGCGGACGAGGTTCCCGTAGGTGAGGATCAAAAGCAACACGTGGAGTTGGCTAGGGATATTGCAGCTAGGTTTAATAGGATTTATGGAGACACATTTGTAATACCGGAACCGGTGATCCCAGAAACGGGCGGGCGAGTGATGGGTCTTAATGACCCAACTATGAAGATGTCCAAAAGCCATTCTCATATTAGAGGCCATGCTATTCGCATGTTGGATGAACCGGACGAGATTCAGCGCTCCTTCATGAGAGCAGTCACCGATTCTGGAAATGAAATCAGGTTTTCTGATGATGTTGAGAAATCTGGAGTGAATAATCTGTTGGGCATATACAAAGTAATAACTGAGAAATCGGAATTTGAAGTGGAAAAGGATTTTGAGGATGCGCGTGGGTATGGAGATTTGAAAAAAGCAGTTGCAGAAGTTGTCATCGATGAACTTACCCCAATAAGGGAAAAATACCAGGAACTTATATCCGATGTGGGAGAGCTGGACAGGTTGCTTAAGGTGGGGGCCGAACAAGCCGAATCAGTGGCACTACCAAAACTGGCAGAAATGAAGGACAAAATGGGACTTATACTCTCCTGAATGAGGTTCTATAAAAACTAAGTATGTACTATCCAACGTTACCAGAAGCAAAACAGATGGCAGGTCAGGGAAATCTTCTTCCAATATACAAGGAAATAGATGCTGATTTGGAGACTCCAGTATCAGCTTATCTTAAAGTTGCTATGCCGCCTTATTCCTTTCTATTAGAAAGCGTTGAAGGAGGAGAGCATCTAGCGAGGTATAGCTTCATTGGTACAGAACCTGAAGAAATTATTAAGACAGGTCCTGGACAGAAAGATGGCGAAGTGGATCCATTAACTCTTGTTGAGAATATGTTAAATAAATATAAGTTGATAGAAACCGCAAATCTTCCTAGATTCGGGGGAGGAGCAGTAGGTTATCTTTCATATGAGGTGGTGAGATATTTTGAGAGATTACCATCACCTTCCAACGACCCTTTAAATGTTCCTGAATCGATAATGATGCTCACCAAGACGTTTTTGGTATTTGATCACGTCCGCCATAAGATACAAGTGGTAAGTCACGCTCACTTGGATGCAGATGTTGAAGGCGCCTACAAAGAGGCTGTAGACAGAATTGATTCTGTAGTCGATAGACTAAATAAACCCTTGGATCCTACCTCCATTCCACGGTCTTCGGATTATCCTTCGGATAAGATTAGCTCCAATATGAGCCCTGATGATCACAGGTTTATGGTAGATAAATCCAAGGATTATGTCGTCGAAGGTGACGTGATCCAAGTAGTTGTTTCTCAGAGGTTTTCAAGACCATCTTCGGCTCACCCATTTCAGATATACAGATCCCTAAGGGCTATAAACCCTTCACCCTATATGTATTATCTTGATCTTGATGGATTTCAAATCGTGGGAGCATCTCCGGAGATGCTCGTGCAAGTTGAGAATGGAGTCGTTGCGACACATCCTATTGCGGGGACACGCCCGCGATCGGAAGATGAAGAAGAAGATAATAGACTAGAGCAGGAGCTTCGCACAGATGAAAAAGAGCGTGCGGAGCACATTATGCTACTTGACCTTGGTAGGAACGATATCGGTAGAGTGAGTGAACCTGGAACGGTGGTCCCCTCAGGAATTCTTGGAGTGGAAAGGTACTCACACGTTATGCATTTAGTCTCACATGTAGAAGGAAGACTTAGAGAAGGTTTTTCAAATTATGACGCTCTCAGGGCATGTTTCCCTGCAGGGACTGTTTCCGGCGCACCTAAGATAAGAGCGATGGAAATAATTGCGGAGCTAGAAAATGATCGAAGGGGTCCATATGCAGGTGCAATCGGATATTTCGATTTTAAAGGAAACATGGATACCTGCATAACAATCAGAACTCTTGTTATGAAGGATGGGATTGCTCATGTACAGGCTGGAGGAGGTATTGTCTATGACAGTGACCCAGAGACTGAGTTCGATGAGACCATCCATAAAGCGAGTGCCGTCATGAGGGCAATAGAGGCTGCTGAACTAACCCTGGAGAGTTTCTCTTGATTCTTCTGATAGATAATTATGATAGTTTTACTTACAACCTGTACCAGTATCTTTGTGAGCTGGGTGCCGAGGTTGAAGTAGTTAGGAATGACCAGATAACCCTAGATGAAATAAAAGAAAAACAACCTGAGAAGATAGTCATTTCGCCAGGTCCCCGCACTCCAGATAAAGCGGGTATATCAAATGAAATAATCGCGACATTCGGTTCTGAAGTTCCCACTCTTGGCGTTTGTCTGGGACACCAATGCATTGGCCAGACATATGGCGGTACCGTGGGAGCAGCAGGTGAGATAATGCATGGGAAAACCTCCCTTATTTATCACGATGGTAAGGGTGTATTTGCCGGTATTTCTAGCCCCTTTGAAGCTATTCGTTACCATTCACTTGCTGTGTACCGGGATGATCTTCCTGAAGAGTTGGAAGTCACGGCGTGGACTGAAAATGGTTTGATTATGGGGGTTAGACATAAGAATTATCCGGTAGAGGGGATACAATTTCATCCTGAGTCCATTATGACTCATGCCGGTAAGGATATTCTTTCTAATTTTCTCAACCAGAAACACTAAGAGGAACAGATGATTCAGGAATTGATTCAAAAACTTGTAGATGGGTTGACACTGAGTTTTGAAGAATCTGTGCAAGCAATGGATCAAATAATGGAGGGGAAGGCTACTCCAGCCCAGTTTGGGGCCTTTGTCACGGCCCTTAGATTGAAGGGGGAAACAGTTGACGAAGTGGCGGGTATGGCTTCGGTTATGCGTGAAAAATCGCTTCGTGTTAACACTTCGGAATATTTGGTTGATACCTGTGGGACAGGTGGAGATAGTTCTGGGACTTTTAATATTTCTACCGCTGCCGCATTTGTGGCCGCAGGCGCAGATGCAAAGGTTGCAAAGCACGGCAACAGAGCTATGTCCGGGAAAACAGGGAGTGCCGACGTTTTGGAAGCTCTCGGTGCGAATATAGCACTATCTCCGGAGTCGGTCCAAAAGTGTATAGAGCAAACAGGATTCGGATTCATGTTTGCTCAAGGTTTTCATCCGTCTATGAAATTTGCAGCTTCTCCTAGAAGAGAAATCGGTATTAGGACTGTGTTTAATATCCTTGGTCCTCTAACAAACCCCGCCGGTGCTCCGAGTCAAGTGGTTGGGGTTTCAGATCCTGCTGTTGGAGAAATAATGGTTCGTTCATTGGCCAGACTTGGAAGCCAGAAAGCCCTTGTAGTACATGGTGGAGATGGACTGGACGAGATAACTATATCTGGGCCCTCAACTATTTGGTTTCTGGCAAATGGATTCATTACAAAGTCAGAAGTTTCTCCAGATCAGTTTGGAATAAGTGTCAGTTCGATAACAGATATACAGGTTTCAAATTCGTTTGAAAGTGCGGAAATCATCAAGGATGTCGTAAATGGGGTCACCGGTGGAGCTCGAGATATCGTTGTGTTGAATACTTCTGCCACTTTAGTGTCTTGTGGAATAGCTGAGGACTTGGAAGATGGAATTGAACTAGCAGAAATGTCGATAGCATCTGGACGAGCAGCCTCATGTTTGGATTCTTACGTTTCTCTTAGTAATTCTCTTGCTTGAAAGGGAATAATTGGTTAATTATGACATCTCCTGAAATACCAGATATTCTCAAAGAAATAATTGATATAAAAAGGGAACGGGTACTCGAAAGAAAGAAGACTTTCAGTATTTCTAAGATTGAGAATTTAATATCTGAAGCTCCTTATCCATTAAATTTTGCGGGAAGACTGATGGGTAATTCTGTGAGAATTATTGCGGAAATAAAAAGAGCATCACCGTCAAAAGGGGTATTCAGGGACGATTTGGATATCCTTGATTTGGCAGTCAAATATGCCGAGAGTAATGTAGCTGCGATCTCTGTCTTAACAAATGAAGATCATTTTCATGGATCGATCGAAGATATGAAGTCCGTCAGTGATATTGTCCATCCTTATGGAATACCTATTTTGCGTAAGGAATTCATTTTTGATCCTTACCAGATATATGAAGCGAGGGCTTTTGGAGCCGACGCAATACTTCTGATCGTATCTATGTTAAATCCTAGTCAAATCGAGGAATTTATGGATTTGGCGTCGTCATTGTGGATTCAGTGCCTAGTAGAGATCCATAATGAGACGGAACTCAATGTCGCTATCGACTGCGGAGCAGAGATTATTGGTATCAATAATCGTGACCTAAAGACCTTTGAAACTACCCTTAAGACTACTGAGACCCTCGCTCCTCTTGTCCCTCACGGCACGATAATAGTCAGTGAGAGTGGTATTTCAAAGAGAGATGACGTTGACAGGGTTATGGCATCGGGGGCTGGTGCAATATTGGTTGGGGAATCTCTCGTAAAATCTTCTGATCCTTCAGGCCAATTAAGGGAGTTGGGGTCTTAGTCTTGGCTAAATTTAAGATATGTGGGCTGCGAGATCTAGAGAATACAGTTCTTGCAAGTAACTGTGGGGCTGAAATGTTGGGATTTGTGTTTGTTAGTGGGGTTAGAAGAGAGATTTCGCTTCCCGCTGCTAGAAAAATTATGGTGGATTATAGGGAGCTGGTTGGATCCAATGCCTCGGCTCTTGTCGGGCTTTTTGCAAATCAATCCGTAAATTTTGTCAATCGAGTAATAGACACCTGTGGTTTAGATTACGCGCAGCTTTGTGGTGATGAATCACCCGAATACTGGGATAAGTTAAATAGCGATGTGATTCGGCAGGTTAAAGTTCCTATTGGAGGAGATTTTGAGGCTACTAATCGGAAAACCAATGAAGAAGTAAAGGCTGTGATGGGTGGTGGTGCTATTCCGATTCTTGATAGGATGGAAAAAGGACATCTAGGTGGAACAGGGAAGAGCTTCAACTGGAAAATTGCCGCTAATATTCCCGCGGGTAGTAAATTTATACTGGCTGGAGGGCTCACCCCGTCCAATGTAGCCGAGGCTATTTCTGTGGCAAATCCATGGATGGTGGATGTGTCTACTGGAGTGGAAACTGAAGGAGAAAAAGATCCATACAAAATAAAGAGTTTTTCAAATGCAGCTAGAGGAACTGATAACTGATTCTTGACATAAATGAAAGTGTTTAATAGGCTCGGTTGTCTAAATCTAAAGGAGATTAATAATGACATACAACTTTAATCATGTTCACTTGAAAGCACCTGATCCTGGTAAGACAGCTGATTGGTATGTAGCGGCATTTGACTTTGAAATTATCGATGACCAAAACCCCAGGCCTCAGGGGGATAGATTCATTAGGTGCAAGACTAAAGATGGTGTCACTATAAATATCTCTAGTGCCCGAACAGGAGAATCCATGGGCGATGGAGATGCCGACACTCACTGGGGGATCGAGCATTTTGGGATAGAAGTTGACGATATTGAGAAGGAATTGAGCAGATTAGAGTCGTTGGGAGCCAAGATACTCGAAGGGCCCATTCATACCCCTGGAGGCCTATCCTTAGCTTTCATAGAAGCTCCTGATGATGTTCGAATAGAGGTTATGCAGCTCTCGTAAATAAATAGGTAGGATATTTGATATGGCTAGACAAGTTTATTTTCCAAATCCAGATAATAAACCTTCTGGATTCTCACCGGCTACTCGCAGTGGGCGGGCCGTCTTTGTATCGGGTCAAGTTCCTGTAGACTCGAGTGGGAGCCTAGTAGGAGAAGGTGATTGTGAGAAACAGGCTGAACAATGTTTTGAGAATATCCGGGCTGCTTTAGAGGCGGCTGGTGCCTCGATGGAAGACGTTACAAAGATAACTGCTTTTATTGTAAGACCTGAAGATTATCCAGATTACGCAAAGGTGCGTCTCAGCAGGTTTCCACAAGATGGTCCTGCTAGTAGTAGTGTCTTTATTAGCGGGCTGGTAGATCCAAAATTTCTCATTGAAATTGAGGCCATTGCGGTCCTTGAGGATTGAATGGGGTCCGATTGTATATTTTGTGAAATCTACTCGGGGGAAATCCCTTCAGAAATTCTTTATCGTGACGAATTATGTTTTGTAGTGAGGGATATTCAGCCATCTGCTCCATCCCATCTGCTGGTGATACCTATTGATCATGTCACCTATCTTGATGAAATTTCCGATGACGCCTTTGACATAGTTGCCCAAATGTTTAGGGTGGCTGTTAAAATCGCTGCTGAGGAGGGGATATCCCAAAGCGGCTATCGTCTAGTGGTAAACCAAAGAGATGATTCAGGGCAAATAATTCCTCATTTACATTTACATGTTGTAGGGGGGGATAATCTCGGGAGAATAGGCTAAAAAGGGACAATCTTATTTAAGGTGACAGTATGGAAAAGCTTCTGGAAGCCATAGAGAAAAGATTGAGCCTGCTCCCAGAAGGATTAAGATCCCACGTTGAAAGAACCCGTGTTATGGCTAGGGATATAGCGGAAACACATGGCATTGACCCTACTCGTTGCGATATTGGAGCTGCTGCTCATGATCTTGCTCGTCATCTGGCCAACGACGTTTTGCTTGATGAATCACGATCTCAAAAATTGAAGTTATCTGATATTGAGAGAAAAGAGCCTTTATTGTTGCATGGCCCTATAGCTGCATACTGGCTACGTATTGAAATGAATTGTTCAGATGATGAATTAATTGCAGCTGTGGCATATCACACTACGGGGAGGCCTAAAATGACTCCTGTTGAGAAGGTGATTTTCATTGCAGACAAAATTGAGCCAGAAAAAGTAGCAAGAAATACCAAACTTGATATTGTTTTGGCTAAAGCACGAGAAGATCTTGATCAAGCCATCCTTAGCTATCTCTCATTTAGAATTAGATCTTTGCTAAAGGATAAGAAACTGATCCATCCGTTGTCATTAGAGACGTGGAACGCGATATCTTTCCAGAAATTGCATTGATATTATGAAGGTCTACCTTTGACCACAGTGACTATGTTAACCTCAATTTTACCTTTATCAACTTCCAATAATGCCATGGTGCAATCTTCCATAAATGACTTATATCCTTGGCCAGGATTTACGAAGAGCACACCTTTAATTGACTTGTTCATGGGTTCGTGGGTATGGCCAAATAAAATTACATCTGGCTTTTCGGGGAAGTCGTTAAAAAGCTCTTCTGGAGGAAACTCGGGGCCTCCCCAAGCTGGATGTATGGCACCTATGGTCACCCCTTCAACTTCAAAAACTTCCTTGTATGGAAGTTGTGACCTTAGGTCGACTGGATCTGAATTGCCATGAACTACGTACCCTATAGTGGCTGAGCGCAAAAACCCTTCTACAACCGGCATTCGTACAATATCACCACAGTGCACAGCTATATCGGAAACTTCAACGGCCTTGCGAATATCTGGATGAACTTCTTCCCAAGTTGAGCAATGGGTATCAGATATTATTGCTATTTTGGTTGGCAACTTTGGGAACACCTCATTTATTTAGAGCTTAGGCCGGGTTTTACCCTATCCAATATGGCGTTTCCGACTTCGTACTTTGACATTAGAGGTAATTTCTCTATTGTTCCGTCGGCATGGATGATAGTCACTTTGTTAGTGTCTACTGAAAACCCACTATCTTGAGCAGTGATGTCGTTGGCGACTATAAAATCCAACCCTTTTTTACTGACCTTGGCTGAGCCGTTTTCGATTAAATTTTCACTTTCGGCTGCGAATCCAACTTTGACTAAATTATCTGATTCATTGGATCGACTAGACTGAATTCCCGCTATTATGTCCGGGTTCTTCGTAAGATCTATTTTCCAAGTTTCTGCGTTGCTTTTCTTTGCTTTGGATTTCAAGGTTCTTACAGGTCTCCAGTCCGCGACGGCTGCTGCCATGATAATGGAGTGAGCATCGTTACACTCCGTGCTAAGGGCTTCTTGCATATCCAACGCACTTTCAACTTTGATTGTTCTTACTCCAACTAGGTCTGGAAGTGCTGTTGGAGCTGACACAAGTGTCACGATGGCACCTCTGTTTCTTGCTGCTTCGGCGATTGCGTAACCCATCTTTCCTGAAGATCTATTCCCGATTGTGCGGACAGGATCAATTGGTTCCTGTGTTCCTCCAGCACTGACGACTATGCGTTTACCAGAGAAGTCACCATTTCTGCCGAGCACCATTTCAGTAACACCGACTAAGTCAGATGGTTCGACCATTCGACCTAGCCCGACAAGTCCAGATGCTAATCTTCCCTCAGCAGGTCCTGCAATAAACACACCATCTGACATTAGTGTGGCCACATTTCTTTGGGTGGCAGCATTTTCAAACATGTCGGCATCCATTGCGGGTGCGACGACGATAGGAGCTTTTGTTGCTAGCACCGAAGTAAGGAGAGGATTATCGCTCAAGCCGTTTGCAAGTTTTGCAATGGTGTTGGCACTTGCAGGGGCAATCACAAATATGTCTGCCTGTTCGGCTAGGAATACATGGTTTATTGCTAATTCAGAATCAAGGTCAAAGAGATCGGTGACCACTTGCCGGTGGGTGATGCTTTTAAAACTAAGGGGTGTTACAAACTTGGTTGCCGACTCTGTAAGAATAACATCTACTTCAGCACCTGCCTGCTTAAATTTGCTAGCAAGGTCTATTGATTTATAGCATGCTATGCTTCCGGTGACTCCTAATACGATTCTTTTTTTGTAAAGTGGTCCTGTCATATTAGAGCTCATTTTGCAAATTCGTTTAGCGAATGGACGATTTGAAGTCCCTTAAGCGTTAAGTCTGGATCAACAGTGTCGAATACTGAGGATTCTTTTTGAACTACGTTGGCTAGTCCTCCAGTTCCAATTACACACGCGTCACTGCTCAACTCTTCTTTGAATCTTTTTATCATGCCTTTGACAAGCTCTGTGTATCCCAGAACTAAACCTGATTGGATTGAATGTGGTGTGTTTCTACCAATGGCGGTTTCAGGTGCTGTCAGTTCTACTCTACGCAATTGAGATGTTGCTCTGAACAAAGCATCGCCAGAGATCCCCATTCCTGGGGCGATAGCCCCTCCTAAATATTCTCCGGACTTTGTAATAGCATCAAACACAGTGGCTGTTCCTAGGTCAACAATTATCGCAGGTCCCCCGTAAATATGAAGAGCAGCGGCAGCATCTACTACTCTGTCGGTCCCAACGTCTCGAGGACTGTCGTACAGTACCTTTACTCCAGTTTTAGTACCGGAACCCACAACAAGAGGATCAGTTCCAAAATAACGTTGGCAAAGACTTTGAAATGTAGGAGTTAGTGGAGGTACCACACTACAGATTGCGACGTGGGATATATCTCCGACATCCGATTTGCCCCCTTCCAACATTTGAGTAAGTTGCAGACCGTATTCATCTGAGGTTTTGCTGGAGTCGGTGGATATCCGCCATGTTGCGGATAGAATATCACCGTTGAATAAACCAACCGTGATATTAGTATTCCCAATGTCTATCGCGAGAAGCACCTGTATATTGCCTCTGAGCCAACAATTTTATTTCTTCTTCTCGACGTAATTTCTGTTTCTCGACCAGTTGGATTTTAGTAATTTGCTTGCATCTAACAAATTATCCAGGGTGGGAAATATGGAATCCCGCAGCCTCTTGAAGCCTAATATCTTGGCCGCCTCTGTCGCAGCTGATGGACCGGATATTCGGTCTTTCTCGCGGTCATTCCAGGCAGAGTCGACTTTGTCTTCCCAGTTGTTAGGAAGTTCCTCATCATCCGTCTGGACTTCTATGTTATCCGTAGTCTCAACGTAGTCAGAGTCATTGTCTTTGTTGGAAACGGGAGGATTGATTATACGAGGGCTAGTGCCAGGCACACTAGGTTTAGATAAGTTACCGTTAGGAGGGCCCACGGAAGTTATATCGGGTGATTTCAAGGAGACAGTGAAATCTGTTCCTTGGTGAGTGGTCACACTAATTTCATCGCGAGACATCAAAAACTCTCTAAAGGATCGATAGCCTGCATCACGATAGCTAAAGCTGGGATCTATCCTTGTCATAGTCTGAGCAAGTCGGGTCCCCAGCGCATTTCCGTTGTCGTCCATGGTTGCCTCGATTGCTCTTGTCAGTAATGTTGTTACTGCCTCTGAAGTTGCTGCAATCTCCGCTCCGTTGGAATGGACAGAGGGTTCTAATGGTCTTCGGCTACGCTCGTTTCGGCGCGGAGTTCTTGTTGTCCGATTTCTTTCGTAGTCATCCGTTCCAGTATCACTAGTACCTAGGAATATATATCTATCACAGGATTTAACCATTGTTGTTGAGGTTACCGCTCGGCGGCCTGCCCCAACCACTGACTTACCTGATCCTCGCAGATGATTAACCAAAGGTACGAAGTCGCTGTCTGAAGATACAATTACAAATGTGTCTACTTGGGCACTGTGTAGCAGTTCCACCGCATCGATAGTCAGTTTTATATCGCAAGAGTTTTTGCCTGCTCTTGTGCCTCTGTAATTGTGTACTGCTTCAACCCCGAGTTCTATCAGGCGTTCTTGTCCCTTTCTTTGGGTGGACCAATCGGCATATGCTCGTTTTACGATTATTCTTCCCATGCCGGATAGCTGTTCTACCAGGCTTTGCATGGAGTCTCCGCCTACATTTTCGTAGTCGATAAGGAGTGCGATGTTTGCGTCAGTCAAGGAATTCCACTCTAGGGGGTCGGCAATTGCGACCACTGATGCGGTATAAACCGCTTTTGACAACTGCCTAAAAAGGCTGCTGGATTTTTAAAAACTCATAGAATTATACCATCTTGTATTTGCGTGCTGTCTTTTATAACTGTTGGATACGATATTTTATTAGTTGCAGATTCAAATAATCTGATTAATCAGGACCGGAAGTAAATTTGCTTGTTGAGAGAATGCCTTGAACATTGCTTACTGTTTGAAGAGTAAATATGTCAATGCTATACTCGAATTCTGGGAATAATTTTAACTCGTTGAATAGCGTAGGGAGGACCCTCTTGGCTACACAGACTGAGGCACAGAAAAAAACCACTGCTTTGACTCCATATCAAGTGAGTCGGTACAGCAGGCACATAATAATGCCTCAAGTGGGAAGTGTCGGGCAGAGAAAATTGTTGGACGCCAAGGTATTGATGGTTGGTGCTGGAGGACTTGGCTCTCCCATTACGATCTATTTGACATTAGCAGGAGTGGGAACCGTTGGGTTGGTTGATTTTGACGATGTAGACGTTACCAACTTACAAAGACAAATACTTCACTTCAATGACGACATAGGCCGCCCTAAAGTGGAATCGGCCGTTGAGACTCTCAAAGCATACAATCCCGATACAACCGTGAATATTCACGAAGAGCCTATCTCCTCTGTTAACGCTATGGAGATAATGAAGGATTATGATGTGATTGTTAACGGAGCCGATAATTTCCCAACAAGATATCTAGTTAATGACGCAGCTTATCTGTCGGGAAAAACCCTAGTTGACGGGAGTATTCTGCTATTTGATGGGCAGGCCACTACATATATACCTGGGCAAGGGTGTTACCGCTGTTTATTTCCTACGCCGCCGCCGCCGGGCGAAGTTCCCAGCTGCGCTGAAGCAGGTGTTTTAGGCATGCTTCCAGGTATGGTTGGGACAATCCAGGCAACAGAGGTGGTAAAGCAGATTCTTGGTGTAGGGGATTCCTTGTCAGGAAGACTACTCCTAATAGATGCCTTGAGTATGGAATTTAGAACAGTGAAAATCCGCCGTAATCCCCAATGTCCACTTTGTGGAGATGAACCTACTGTTACAGAGTTAATTGACTATGTTGCTTTTTGTGGGGGAGCTCCTCTCACTGGATAGTCAAAGTAAAATTAAATCAGCACTCGGCTAAATTTTAGGATTTTGTTATAGGGATGTATTAAGGAGGTCTCAGTATGGACTTGAAAATTGGTGATGAAGCGCCAAATTTTACTGCTAACACCACAGTAGGGGAAATCAATTTCCATGATTGGTTAGGTGACGATTGGGGAATTTTGATGTCTCACCCAGCGGACTTCACCCCAGTTTGTACTACTGAAATTGGGCGAGTGGCTAATTTAAAGGAAGACTTTTCCCAAAGAAATGTTAAGGTGCTAGTTCTAAGTGTTGGGACTAAACCCGGCTTGACTCCCCTGGAGTCTCATACAGAGTGGATCAAAGACGTTAATGAGACGCAAGGGGCATTAGTGGATTTTCCACTAATTGAAGACCCAGATAAGGAAATAGCCAATTCTTATGGCATGATCCACCCTAACGCGAGCGATACTTTAACGGTGAGGTCGGTATTTATAATTGGTCCAGATAAGAAAGTGAAACTAGTTATTTCATATCCCGCCTCAACAGGTCGAAATTTTGTTGAGATTCTCAGAGTCATAGACTCACTTCAACTAACTGCTGAGTACCAGGTAGCGACTCCTGTTGATTGGAAGCATGGGGAAGATTGTATAGTGATTCCGGCCGTACCTACTGAGGATATCCCCGGTAAGTTTCCTAAAGGGCATACAATCGTCAAGGATTATTTGAGAACTACGCCACAGCCGAATATCTAATAGGTGTTTATGCTACCAGCCGAGGTTGTATAAAAGGTATGGGTTAGCCCCCTGGGTTCCTCATTCGGAGCTTGGTACAGTTTCAGGTTGCCCCGTAGTTTGTGCGGTCTATAAAGTTGCAATATTCTTGGAATCTTCCTTTGATAGTTGTTGTCTTTTTTGATGTATGTCACTGATATAATCAGGGCACTATTTTGGCCAAAACATATCCTTAGATTTATGGGGTTCATCTAACTAAATCGGAGAGTCACATTGAAGATATACACCAAGTCGGGCGATCAAGGAGAGACGGGACTTTTTTTTGGTGGACGGGTCCCAAAGTCTGATCCCCGATGCGAGGCTTACGGCGAGGCTGACTCCGTGGTTTCGTATATGGGTTTGGCTAGGGCATTATGTCTAGATAGGGACAATAAGGAATTGTTACTCCATATACAAAATCGTATGTTTACTGTTGGGGCAGAGCTAGCAACTCTTCCAGAAAATCACGAGAAACTTACTGACCATTACCATACTATTGACTCTGAAATGATAACGGAATTGGAGAAATATATAGATAAACTTTCTGACTCTGTCGACTTGCCTTCCGACTTCATAGTTTCAGGGGCATCACCAGGTTCAGCTGCATTAGATGTGGCGAGAACTGGGGTGAGGACGCTGGAGAGACGTCTCGTTGCTTTGGATTCTGACTCCATGTTGGTTAATGGGGAAATGCTGAAATTTGTAAACAGGCTTTCTGATCTTCTTTTTATGATGGCTAGGTATGAAGATCGCGATATTTCTCCCGAAGTTATAACCGGACAAAGGATTTCGGATGACGAATAAAGAGACTGAAAGCCCAAGAATAACCGTAATCGACTACCAGGCGGGAAATATTAGGAGTGTTGAAAAAGCCTTGGAGAAATCAGGAGCATTAGTCAAAGTGTCTGGGAATGCTACTGATGTAGAGAATTCTGATGCTGTAGTGTTTCCTGGACAGGGCTCTTGTGACTCATCCATGGTAAATCTAAGAAACCAAGGTTTGGATGAAGTCTTGGTGGAATGGATAAAGTCCGGAAAGCCATTTATGGGAGTTTGTTTGGGGCTCCAATTGCTATTGGAGGAATCTGATGAAGGAGATGAACGAGGACTAGGTGTTTTAAGGGGTAAGGTGGAGAAACTTCCTCAGGGGCAGAAGGTACCTCATATGGGATGGAATTCTGTCCGGTTTACTACTGATCATCCAGTTCTTCAAGGAGTTCCTCAGAACTCTTATTTTTATTTCGTTCACAGCTACGTGGCTGTGCCTAAGGATTCATCTATTATAGCTGGGCATACTGAATACGGACGAGACTTCTGCAGTGCTGTCGCATTTGATAATGTCGTTGCAGTTCAGTTTCATCCTGAAAAGAGTGGTCAAAATGGTCTTAA
>CAJWWP010000014.1:0-37721 GCA_913048525.1 uncultured Chloroflexota bacterium | reverse complement strand
TTCTTTATGCTTTATCGACGCAGGAGACATAGCTCTTGTTCCTGACCCAGGTTACCCTGTTTATTCTGTAGGTACTTGGTTTGCCGGAGGAGAATGCCATTGGATGCCTCTACAGGAAGAGAATGGGTGGCTACCTGATCTTGCTGATATTCCTCAAGATGTTGCTAGAAAATCTAAAGTGATTTGGCTGAATTATCCTAACAATCCGACAGGTGCGGTGGTGGACGCTGCTTATTTTTTGGAGGTTATCGACTTTGCCCGACAATATGATATAGCGGTACTTCATGATGCCAGTTATACCGAGGTGGCATTTGATGGCTATAAGCCCATAAGTTTTCTTGAGGTTCCTGGTGCAATCGATGTTGGCTTGGAATTTCATTCTTTATCAAAAAGCTACAACATGACCGGCTGGAGAATGGGTACCGCAGCGGGTAACAGAGAGATGATTGATGCCCTTATGGTGGTGAAATCGAATCTAGACTCAGGTATCCCCAATGCGATTCAGTATATGGGCATAGAGGCTTTAAAAAGCTCTGAAGAAGAAATAGGGAAGAGGAATCTTATTTATGAATCTCGCCGAGACCGGGTAGTAGCCAGTCTCAATCGCATTGGCCTCAGGGTGGATCCTCCTAAAGCCAGTCTATATGTGTGGGCACGCATTCCAGATGGATTCACATCTGCCGAATTTGCAGAATTGATTTTAGAGGAAACGGATGTAGTGGTCACTGCTGGGAATGGTTATGGCCCAAGTGGCGAAGGATACATAAGGTTGTCTCTGACAATATCGGAAGAAGATTTGGATGAAGGTCTGAAACGCCTTGAAAACTGGGAAATCCCTTCGTCTTGACATGGAGGGTTTTTAATCTCTAAGAACACCATAGATGTTAGCCGCCAAAAAGAGCGAGCATTATTGCTAGGCGTGCGTACGAGAAACAAGAGGGAAATATGGGGGTTAAAAGATTCTCTTTCAGAACTTTCTGATTTGGCGAAAGGTGCTGGCGCTGAAGTTGTTTCCACAGTCACCCAAACTATAAAAAAACACTCCATCACCTATGTTGGTAAAGGAAAGCTTGATCAACTGCGTGAAGCTGTTTCTGACCATAAAATAGACACCATAATATGCGACGACGAGCTGGATCCCAATCAACAACTTCAGTTGGAACGATCTTTGGAGAATGTAAAAATAATTGATCGTACGGCTCTTATTCTGGATATATTTGCTTCTAGTGCCCAGACCAGAGAAGGTCGTCTCCAAGTGGACCTCGCTCAACATGAATATCTCTTGCCCCGGTTAGCTGGACAATGGACACATCTGGAACGCCTCGGCGGAGGTATCGGCACGAGAGGCCCTGGAGAGTCTCAGATTGAGACTGATAGGCGATTGGCAAGAGGAAGGATTCAGAAACTCAAGAAAGAAATCGAAAAGATTCGTCAGCACAGATCAAGATACAGAGAGAGAAGGCGATCATCAAACGCCTTTGTAGTTGCGCTGGTTGGATACACTAATGCGGGGAAGAGCACATTATTAAATAAACTTACCTCCTCTGAGGTCCTATCTGAAGATAGAATGTTCTCAACCCTTGATCCGGTCACTCGTCGTTTACATTTGGGAGAAGATAGAATTGTATTGGTGACTGATACGGTTGGATTCATTCAGAAATTGCCCACGACCTTGATTGCCGCTTTCCGAGCCACTTTGGAAGAAGCGAATGAAGCAGATCTGATTTTGCATGTCGTCGATGTGTCTCATGCCAAGCGTTTTGAACAAGTAGCATCGGTGGATGGAATATTAAAAGAGATTGGCCTCTCTGATAGACCTATGATTACTCTCCTCAACAAATGGGATAAGTTCCCGGAGAGTTATGATCCGTCTGGTGATGAACTACTTATAGATTTTGTTAACAGTTTGGAATCCCCAGCATTTTGTTCAGGTTTGACCGGACTTGGGAAAACAGAGGTTCTAAGGATGATAGGGGAGAAAATTTCACTAAACTAAGTGGATGCAACCGATAAGTATCAGCTCGCAATATATTGCGCACTATATATATTATGTAAAGTTAGACAGTTGTTATTTTGATCGCCTCGTACCTAATAAGAGCCTGAAGAAGCTCCATGAAAGTTTTTTCAATTTCCAATGGGTCGGCGGCAACAACCTCTTCACTAAGTTGATTCCAGGCCTCTTTGTATTGTTCGTTTGTTAAGATGATTGTTTTTCCATGTGAGAGCGCCACGGCCAAACCGTGCATGTAGCCAGAATCGTAGTCGTCTGGAAGATTTTGGTTGAATAAGATTACCGCAGAATATTTGATTGGGGGAAAATTTGTAAAATCTCTTCTGTTATCTCGATTAAATGCAATTTCTTCTACCGGTATTGATAAGGATGTTAATGAACCAACTATTGTTTTGCAGTTTTCTGCTTCTAATGTGTTCCCAATTTTGATAAACCCAATTTTATTAGATAAACCCGCGCTTATAGGACTACTTGTTTCTGTAAACTTCCTAGCGGGAATTTGTGAAGAGTTTTGTTGTTGATCCTGGTTCTGTGTTTGGTGAAGATTTGTTGTTGAGGAGGTTGTTTGGTGTCCAGCGACTACTGGTTCTCTTGATAAATCCCCCAAATATTTAAGGTTTGACCTGTATATCGACATGAATTCTTTTGTTTGTGCCTGCTGAACGTTAAGTTCGCGGACTATCAAATTAGCTAGAAATTCATCCTCTGGGATCTTTTCTTCTCCAAAGAGTTCACTTAGATGAGCAAAGGGTTTAGGTTTAAAAATTGCAGCCTTTGTGGCTTTTAAATGTTCCGATCCATCCCTGGGGGCAACTATTGACCGACCAAGGGGTGTGATGGAGATTTCTTTGTCCCTGTAACGCCCCTTGGTTAAACCATAGTCTTCTGAGGCCGCTAATCTTGTGGTGAAAGAGCTACTATTTATAGTTGTCCCTATTGTTTTAGCCAACATATGTCTGTCCACGGGTAAAGAAGCATTATCAAAAAAAATGACGTTTGAAATAGAGAGGATGTCTTCAAGGGTGTGAGCCGGGTATTTCCGTACTAGTCTTGTTCTGGAGTTGTTTTGTGTCATATCAACCTGAAATAAATTTGAAATGATCCTGAAATAAGAATACAGAAAGGCTTAAGTGTCCTCTAGATATTTCTAGTCTATTTATTTATAGGAGCAGTGGTTTCTTGCTTGTTACAATTGTTAGTGTAGAAAACCTGAAAGATGCTAAAGGGTGTTCATGAAATTCCATTTACTAACTTGTATTTTGATCCTTACCTTTTTATTCGCTTCTTGCGATTCCCTGGGTAATGAATCTTTATCGTCTTCTAAACCTAGTGGTTCGGAGGCTTTGGGTGGATCCGTTGTCGAAGGGAGCTTAGAAAGCCCCCCATATAGTCCTACGGTCACACCATTGGAGACCCCATTAGGGTCTGCCAAGGGTGTGCCGAAGGAGCTTGAATCTGTCTGGGAGGCTTGGAGTCTGCTTAATAGTGATCACGTAGACAGAAATGAGTTCGAACCTGATTCATTCGAAGAATTTGCTATTAAGGGTTTGATAGATGGTGTGGATGACATCCATACATCTTATATTGACCCTACCGTTTTACAGATAGAACAGGAAGATCTTTCTGGGCAGTTTGAAGGTATAGGTGCTCACGTAAAACTTCGGGAGGATGGAGCTATTCTTATAAGCAGTCCCATGGATGGTGGCCCAGCTGAGGCTGCTGGAATACGAGCCGGTGACATTGTGACCTCCGTAGACGGTGAATCACTGGTGGGAGTCTCATTACTAGAGGCCGTCTCAATGATAAGGGGCCCCAAAGGTAGCACAGTCGTACTGGGCATAAGACATCTCGGGGATATAGATGTGGTGGAAATTTCGGTTGTTCGTGATGTAATTGCTCTCCCGAGTGTGAACCTTAGAAGCGCGCCCGATGCTCCAATAGCTCACATTAGAATAACTGAATTTAAAGGTGATACCGCACAAAGGTTCGAAGAAATGTTGAAGGATCAGATTGAATTGGGTGCAAAAGGCCTTGTATTAGATCTTCGTTACAACCCAGGTGGATATCTCCATCAGGTTTTTGAAATAGCCGATATTCTTCTCGACAAACAGGTCATTCTAATAGAAGAGCGTAAAGATGGAGAATTGGTTTGGGAATCAGAAGATGGAGGAATAGGGTCCGAACTACCTGTAGTTCTCCTTGTGAATCGATATAGTGCCAGCGGGAGTGAAATCATTATGGGAGCGTTCCAAGACTTTGGCAGAGCTCCTGTCGTCGGAGAAAAAACATTTGGGAAAGGCACTGTTAATGTTTTTAGACAACTTAGCAATGGAGGTGGCCTATATATGTCGGTGGGTCGATGGTACACACCGATGCGTAGGCAGATTGAAGGCAAAGGTTTAGAGCCTGATTTTGAGATTAGCTCAAGAGATCCCAACAAGGCTGATGTACTGCAAGTCGAGAAGGCTGAAGAGCTCATATTAGATATGATTCGTAATGGCAAGACTGAAAAGTAATGGCGAAATCTAGGGACATAGCGGTCAATAGAAGAGCTACTTACGACTATGAAATATTAGAGCGAATTGAAGCCGGCTTGGTTTTGCTATCCAGTGAAATCAAGTCTATAAGAGACAATAGGGTAAATTTAAGCGGAGCGTACGCGTTTCCTCAAAATGGTGAACTTTGGCTACAGAATTGCCATATCGCCCCCTACCCTTCTGCAGTCAGGGATAATCATGAGCCATTACGACCAAGGAAGCTATTATTAAAAAAGGAACAGCTAAGACGGTTCTCAGAAGTTGCAAAGCAGAAGGGTTACACGATTGTACCTCTGAAAATATATATATCGGGACACTACGCTAAGATCCAACTGGGAGTTGGTCAAGGTAAGAAGCGGTACGATAAGCGGAGGGCTTTAGCTGATAGGGATCGAAGACGAGAAGCACGGGATGCTGAGCGTAGATAGTATCTAGGCTTTTACTTTTTCTTTATCCCAGGCGGAATATTAGTCTAGCCGCGTTATCTGTAAGGAATCCCCTGGTGCTAGAGCCACCCTTCTGACGTCTATTCTGAATTTCAGTAGCCAATAGCCGAGCGTGGCCTTACTTACACCAAGGTAATCTGCTGTTGCTGTAAGTCCCTGCTCAGTAACCATCTCAGGAAGCATCTTCTCTAGTGGTTGTCTGAAGCGTTCTTCTACAGCCAACATCTTTTTCGTTTTCCTTGTTATCATCACTCCCTCCAATTAGGGTTATCAACGTCCAAGAATATTAAAGACAGCAGTGAAGCAGTGTCAATAGGTTTTCAATCATTTCTTTTACTTTTCTAATCTTTTCACTATAAAGGAAGATGGTGATTAATGTCATTAAGCATTAGGTGTGAGATTGACCAATGTTTACATTAAAAGGAAAATATATGCATGCGTCCCTGTAGCTCAGTGGATAGAGCAACTGCCTTCTAAGCAGTGGGCCGGGGGTTCAAATCCCTCCAGGGACGCCAATTCATAGCTTGGATGCCTAGGACCCCGGAGTCTCTACCATAGAGGCGTTAGTTGTCTCTGGGATTCAACGTTCAGTAGAGGCAAAAAGGGTGGCTTCAATATGTCCAACAGGTTGGTTAATGAATCTAGTCCGTATTTACTTCAACATTCCGAAAACCCCGTAGATTGGTATCCGTGGGGTTCTGAGGCCTTTGAGAAGGCTGTAGAGATGGACCTCCCCATTTTGTTAAGCGTCGGATATTCGGCTTGTCACTGGTGCCACGTTATGGAGCGGGAGTCGTTCGAAAATGACGAGATAGCGGCTCTGATGAATTCCAACTTCGTCAATATAAAGGTGGATCGCGAAGAAAGGCCCGACGTTGATGACATTTATATGTCTGCTGTTCAGGCTATGATAGGCCAAGGTGGTTGGCCGCTCACTGTTTTTTTGACTCCTGACCGTATGCCATTTTTCGGTGGCACATATTTCCCACCTGAGCCTCGAGGAGGCCACCCAGGGTTTCCTCAGATACTTCAAAGTATATCCGACGCTTTCAAGAACCGAAGGAAGGAACTTTCTAGCACGGGCGAGCATGTGTTGGAACATTTGTCAGCGTTGACGTCGTTAGAAAGTGAAGAAGATGATGGTGAAAGGGTCAGACCAAAATCAGAAGTGCTTGTTGGGTTGTTGGAAGCTCAGTTTGATTGGGAACTTGGTGGTTTTGGAAATCCTATCAAATTTCCTCAACCGTTTGCGTTGGAATTACTTCTCCAAATTTACAAAAATGAAGCCAATAGTAAGGCGCTGGAAATGGTCGAACATTCCTTATTGTCGATGTATTCCGGAGGTATATATGACCATGTGGGAGGGGGATTTCATCGATATTCAACAGATAGAGCTTGGATCGTTCCTCACTTCGAAAAAATGTTATATGACAATGCCCTACTCTCCCGACTTTATATTCACGCGTATCAAGCCACAGGGAAGAGTATTTATAGATCAATAGCGTTGGATATATATGAGTATGTATTGAGAGATATGACTTCAAATAATGGGCTTTTCTACTCTGCTGAGGATGCGGATACAAATGGAGAAGAAGGATCCTACTACACCTGGAAGGAAGATGAACTCATATCCGTCGTTGGTCTTAAGGGACATGAGCGCCTACGGAGCGACTTCAATGTCACTGAGAGAGGCAATTTTGAAGGTCGGAATATATTGCACCCAGGTATGGAATTGAAGCGTCGGTTTGGCGAGGGGGATATGCTTGCATTGGATTTGACTATTGGGTCCTCCAGAAGAAAGGAACTCTTGGAAGCCCGTTCCTTGAGAACTCAGCCTATTAAAGATGACAAAGCAGTTTTGTCTTGGAATGCGCTAATGGTTCAGTCATTAGCTGATGGATTTTTGGCAACAGGCCAAATAGAACTGAAAGAAGCAGCAATCCAAAACATAAAAACATGCCTGAAAATTAAAAATGAATTTGGTGAATTATTTCGATCATACAGGGAAAATAAATGTTCGGGCTCAGCCTATTTAGAAGACTATGCTTCAATTGTTATGGCCTGTGTAAAGGTACATGAAATAACCTTAGATCAAAAATGGTTAGTTGAGGCCTCAGCCATAGCGGAGATCATGCTTAAAATGTTCTGGGATGACCAATCACCTATTCCATTTGACGTGAAGGCAGATGACCCTTTTCTACCGATGAGACCCAGGAATATATTCGATAATGCTGTACCTAGCGGCTTGTCTCAAGCCTTGGAAGCAATTTTAGTTTTGAGCACCTTAACCGGAGACTTAAAATATAAAGATATAATGATATTAGCATTGGAGAAAACACATAATGTAGCCGCCTCGTCACCCCTATCGTTCTCGAATTTATTGAGAATCGCAGTGAATTCAACTTCTCCCTCAGTAGAAATTATGCTCAGCGTCCCCAATTATGGGAGTTCAGGAGCCTTTCTCGAGGCCTTGGGGAGCGTTTACCTACCAAATCGAGTTCTTCTAGGCTTACTTCAGGACAGAAACGCTACAGAGGATTCCAAAACCTTTGATTCACCAATAAGTGAAGGAAGGATTGGTGAGTTTGGTGATGTGTCGACGGCCTATGTATGTCGGGACTATTCTTGCCAACTTCCAGTGCACTCCCCCTCCGAGTTATTGTCACAACTTAGAGAAGTATAGCTCCTCTGTTTGTCCGAGAACCTGGATATGTGGGAACAAATTGGTCTGATAATCTCAAAATATAATGGGGTATAACTTACTGTTTTAGTTTGGTCATTAGAAGGTATGGCCCCGAAATGTACAAAACTCTAAAATCACTCTCATCCAACCGAGGTAAGTTTACTGGTGGTTTGATTAGTTATCCATAACTTTGAACTGTTTAACCCCTTCCGATAACACTGTGTTGACATGGGTATATATGTATTGGCACCCTAGACCTACCATCTCAGGAAGCATGTTAGGTGGAGCAGCTATGCCTGGAATCCTACCCTTTGCACATATTTTCTCCACTGTCTCAAATATTATTTCTCTGACTGGGGTTTGCCATGCTTTTCCAGGATATCCCAATGATTCTGAAAGGTCAGAAGGCCCCACGAAGAATATGTCGACATTTTCCGTATCTAATATATCGTCAATGTTATCTACTGCTTCTTTATCCTCTATCTGCAAGGCAATCACGGTTGCGTTGTTTGACTCAGATACGTAATCAGAAGTTTCAACATTAATGCCATATTCAGATGCTCTTGTGCCAATAGCTAAACTCCTACTTCCCAACGGGTGAAATAAGGCGGCATCTATAGCTAGTTGGGCCTCTTTTCCAGTCGTTATGTGCGGTACCTGAACCCCAGTTACACCTCTGTCAAGGACAGCAGTTATTTCAGCAGGACTATTTGTTCGGGGTCTTGCAATTGAGTGAATTCCGGCTGACCGTGCTGCGATTGCCAAATTTTCTACCTCTGAAAGGCTTAACGACCCGTGTTCGCAATCCAATAAAACCCAATCAAATCCAAGGCGCCCGAACATTTCAACTAGTTGGGGGCTATAGAACATCATGGAAATCCCCATCAGTGTATGCCCGTTGCTTATAGCCTCTTTCATATCTTGCTTAGTTGTGTTCAAAATCCGTTACTCCTACATTCACTAATATAGACTTAAAGCTTAAACTTTAAGTCAACCCACTAGCGGGTTCTGCAAAGAATTACCTGGTCGGATTTAAGATTAAGGCGTGAGGTGAGCGGGAAAATGGATAAATTAATAGAAGACCTTAAGAAAGTTGTAGGACAAGATTATGTCTTGTCAGAAAAATCTGATCTTATGGTTTATGAATATGATGGTTCCGTGGACAAAGCATTTCCAATCTTGGTGGTACTACCTTCTGACGCTAATGAGGTGTCAAAGGTAGTTAAGCTGGCTCAGGAGAACAATCTTCCCATTGTGGCCAGAGGTGCTGGCACTGGCCTAAGTGGAGGTGCAGTCGCAGAAAAAGGTGGCATCGTGATAGCCATGTCAAGGCTCAATCGCATATTGGAAGTAGATGAAACCAATAGAATTGCTGTTGTAGAACCTGGCGTGGTCAATTTAGATTTGTCACTTCATACTGCTCCCATAGGACTTTATTACGCTCCTGATCCTTCAAGTCAGAGGGCTTGCACCATAGGTGGAAATATTGCTGAAAACTCAGGAGGGCCTCATTGCTTAGCATATGGTGTCACTACTAATCATGTTTTAGGAATGGAAGTTGTGCTCGCTGATGGTTCAATCACATGGTTTGGCGGAAAGGGGCGAGACTATCCCGGGAACGACCTAAGAGGAATCACCATCGGGTCGGAGGGGACTCTTGCTATTGCTACGAAAATAGTGGTGCGGCTACTAAGAATTCCTGAAACAACTAAAACCATGCTGGTGGTTTTCGATGACGTGGAGACAGCCAGTTCTGCCGTAACGGGAATTATTGGGGCGGGTATCGTCCCAGCTGCCATCGAGATGATGGATCATTTTTGTATTGAGGCGGCTGAAGCGGCAGTTAATGCTGGTTATCCCGAAGGTGCAGGTGCGGTCCTGCTAGTTGAATTGGATGGACTGAACGAGTCTGTAGAAGAGGAATCTGAAGAGATAGAGTCAATCTGTAGAGAATTCAGTCCTTTGGAAATTCGTGAAGCCACCGACCCCGAAGAAAGAGAAAAACTCTGGGCTGGTCGTAAGGGTGTATTGGGAGCACTGGGTCGCCTAGCCCCCAATTATTACCTGGTTGACGGAACAATTCCAAGAACCAAGTTGGTTGATGTGCTGAGGCAGATAAATGAACTTTCTGAGAGATCTGGATATAAAATCGCCAATTTGCTTCATGCGGGGGATGGGAACTTACATCCTTCAATACTTTTTGATGAAAGAAAGCCGGGAGATACCGAGAATATTTTGGCTATAGGTGCGGAGATTCTTAAAATATGTGTAGATGCTGGGGGGGTTCTGTCTGGAGAGCACGGAATAGGTTTAGAAAAACAAGAACAGATGCCTTTTATGTTCACTGAAGAAGACATGGCAGCTATGACGCTTTTAAAGATAGCATTTAACACCAACGACTCATTAAACCCTGGTAAAATTTTCCCCACAGGCGCTGCGTGTGGGGATATTTCTCAAGCGCGAGCTATAGCTCGCGTGGGACCTGGTGCTTACATATAGGATGTCAAGTCATAGAAACATAAATGTTAAAGTCGATGGCATTGAGCCTTCAGTTGCAGTTGAGAATCCTTCAAATGCGTTGGAACTTTCCACAATACTAGAAGAAGCTTCTGCTGAAGGTCACGCAGTAATACCTATTGGTGGAGGGACCCGTCTTGAAGTTGGGGGAGCGCCTACCAAATACGACGTTGCGTTAAAGCTAGGGAAATTAAACTCTATAGTTTCACATAACCCCGCTGATCTGACCTGCACAGTTGAGTCTGGGATCACCTTAGAAAATCTACGTTCTGTGTTAAGTGAACATGGACAATTTCTTGCAATCGACTCTCCATTTCCTGAGCAGGCTACGATCGGAGGGGTCATAGCTTCGAATGCCCCAGGCTTTTTAAAGTGGCAGCTAGGTCATCCCAGAGATTCTGTAATAGGTATGGAAGTGGCACTTCCTAACGGAACTTTAATTAAGAGTGGAGGTCAGGTTGTAAAGAATGTATCAGGGTACGATATGGCCCGACTTCACATTGGTGCGTTTGGTAACCTCGGGGTAATAACAAAGGTATCTTTCAAACTCACTCCAAAGCCTGTACGTGAATCCACCATTAGTATTGAATTTGATGATTTATCTCTCGCATATGGCTTTGCTCAGGAGGTGTATAAATCTTATGTAATGCCCCTATCGCTGATTTGTTCTCATGATTTTGATAAGTCGTCTTCAAGTTGTAAATCTTTGGTTCGTATTGGTGGCAGGGAAAGGGCCCTCAAAAGGCAGAAAGATCTGATAACGGAAATTGGAATAAGAAACCACAGCAGGAGTATCGAAATAATAGATCAGCCGGAGTCGGATCAACTTTGGATTGATGTTCTTAACGAGTCAGTTAAAGGTGTTGATAGTGAGGGTTATATAAAGATCAATACTAGATCATCTTGTGCTCCTTCAGAGGTTGAACACGCAGTAAGGCTCATAGGGACTTCATTAAAAGATACAGGGTGTTTATTATCAATCAATTCCGAACCTGGGTTTGGTGCTATATTTTGCAATATTCATTTACCCGAAAAAAAATCGCGAGATGAATCTATAGTTTTGATTCAAAAGATAAGAGAATCTTTGCATGAAATTGAGTCTTGGCTGATCTTAGAAGATGTCCCAAGCGAATGGAAGTCTGTTTTAGACGTATGGGATGGAGGGCAAATATCATCGATCAAGTTAATGGATTCATTAAAGGCAACATATGATCCAGATTCTGTGTTAAACCCTGGCAGATTCGTTACTTTCCAATCATAGGGAGAATTTGAATTGATAGATTCATCTGGAGTAATAAAGGTGGATACCTGGATCGAAGAGTCGGACTTATACAAATGTGTCCACTGCGGTTTTTGCCTGCAAGCCTGTCCAACATACTTGGCGACGGGACTGGAAACGGAATCTCCACGTGGAAGGATCGCATTAATGAAAGCTGTTAATGAAGGTCGTCTCCCATTCGACAGTGGGGTTGAACGGCATTGGGATTTATGCATCCAATGTAGAGCATGTGAAGTAGCCTGTCCGTCGGGCGTTCCCTATGGACAACTTATTGAAGCAACGCAAAATCAATTCAAGTCTAAAGAGAGGCTAAACTTCATTGGGAAATTAGCCCATGAAATCGTTTTCAGAAAATTTGTAACGAGCCCGAAGATGTTGAGAGGGATCTTTTCTTTACTGAGAATCTATCAAAATAGTGGCATACAGAGGATCATTCGCAGGTCCAAAGTAATCAGGTTGATATCGAAAAAACTTTTTCGGTTGGAGATTAAGACTCCTTATATACATGGGAAGCCTTTAGTCGCCAAAAATCAAACATACAAAGCTGTTGAAGGAAACAAAAAGAAAATTTTTATGCTCTCTGGATGCGTAATGCCACTTACTCATGGAAACCAGATGAGATCAGCTATAAAAGTGTTGAACGTGAATGGATTTGAAGTTCAGATTCCCGAAGATCAGGTTTGCTGTGGGGCTATTAATTCCCACGTTGGGGATCTAGATACTGCACGAATGTTGGCTAGAAAAAACATAGATGCTTTTCAGTCGAAAAATGAGTGTGAAATAGTGAACATGTCAGGAGGATGTGGCGCTAGGTTGAAGGAATATCCTGAATTACTTGAGGAAGACCAGGAGTACTCGGCTAAGGCTAAAACATTTGCTTCCCGGGTGAAGGATATTCATGAGTTGCTTATTCAATCGGAATGGAAATGCGGAGATTCCTATATTGATAAAACGGTCACATATCAAGACTCTTGCCATCTAGCAAATGTTCAAGGAATCAAAGATCAGCCGAGGGAGATATTGAAATGTTTAGATGGTGTGGAATTTAGGGAACTGCCTAGTGCTAATATCTGTTGTGGTGCCGGTGGGACATACATGATTTCTGAAGACGATATGTCTTCAAAAGTTCTTGCAATGAAATTGGAAAATGTTGTGTCAACTGGGGCCAAGGTTATAGCAACCGCCAATCCGGGGTGTTACATACAGTTCGAAAATGGGATTAGGGAATCAGGTTTGGAATTAGAAGTTAAGTATGTGACTGATTTATTATTGGAATCATATGGAAGTGAAAAAGAAAAGGAGTATTGAAATGGATTTGGGTTTGAAAGACAAGGTGGCGATAATAACCGGAGGTAGCGACGGTATAGGTAAGGCCGCGGCCATTTCTATGGCTACAGAGGGCGCAAAAGTGGCGATTGTAGGTCGTACTCAGTCGAAACTGGACGCAGCTATAGCCGAGATTAAAGAGGTGTCAAATGCAGAGGCTATAGGAATACCTACCGATGTTTCGGTGGAATCTGATGTTCAGTCTATGGTCGATAAGGTTATATCGCAGTACGGGCAGATAGATATATTAGTCAACAACGCGGGAACCTCCTCCGCTACCACTTTGGAAGAAATGACTGATGAAGACTTAAGAGTCGATTTCGGGATTAAAATTTACGGGGCTGTCTATTGTGCTCGAGCTGTGCTACCTCATCTGAAAAAGTCGGACGCTGGAGTAATAATAAATACTACAACTCCTGGCGGTAAGGCTTCTGGACCCGGAGGTCAACCCACTTCATTGTCTCGGGCCTCAGGAATATCTCTCACTAAGTCTTGGGCGGGAGAGTTGGCGAAATTTAATATACGTGTCAATACAGTATGCGTTGGAGTACTTAAATCCGGGCAGCACAGAGCCAGATGGGAGGCCGCCAATGCGAAAGATTCAAACTATTCCCTAGAAGATCATTGGAAAATAGTAGGCAAAAATGTTCCGCTAGGTCGAATAGGAGAGGCACATGAGGCGGGAGATCTAATGTGTTTTCTAGCCTCTTCAAAGGCGAGCTATATCACTGGGACAGCTGTTAACGTCGATGGCGGATCATCTCCGGTAGTTTAGGTATAAAGACTTTAAATTAAGACTGGAGTGTCTCTCCAGTCTTAATTTCCTGTTTGCCCCCGGTGTCTGAGAGTGTGATCTGCTAGAACTAGAGCTGCCATGGCCTCAACTATAGGAACCGCTCTCGGAAGAACGCATGGATCGTGTCGTCCCCTACCCTTCATTTCGATTTCGTTTCCAAAGACGTCCACGGTTTGTTGTGCTTTCATTATGGTGGCAGTTGGCTTGAATGCAGATCGGAAAATAATGGGTTCTCCGTTACTTATTCCGCCCTGTATGCCACCAGAATTGTTGGTGATAGTTCCAACTCTATCGCCCTTCATAACGAAGGGATCATTGTGTTGAGACCCTGTAGAGTATGTGCCGGAGAACCCAGATCCTATCTCAAATCCTTTACACGCTGGCAGTGATACCATCGCCTTAGCAAGTTCAGCATCAAGCTTATCGAACACTGGCTCGCCCAAACCGGTAGGTGCATTTCTTACTACACATTCGACAATGCCCCCAAGTGAATCACCATTTTTTCGGGCCAGCTTAATTGCATCGATCATTAACTCGGCTGTTGATTGATCTGGGCACCTAACAATGTTAGTTTCTACGTCGCTTTCCTGAACGCTTCCTGGGTCTATTTCGGCCTCTATGTCACCTACGCGCTTCACGTAAGCGATAATTTGAGTGCCGTGTTCTAGCTCCAAAAATGACTTCGCTATTGCTCCAGCAGCTACCCGCCCGATAGTTTCTCTAGCGGAAGATCTTCCCCCGCCTTTCCAATTTCTTATGCCATATTTTGCCTGATAAGTATAGTCAGCATGTGAGGGCCTATAGAGAGACTTCATTTCATCATAGTCTTTACTTCGCGCATCCGAGTTCCATACAGCTATTGAAATAGGAGTTCCTAGTGTTTTGCCTTCAAACACCCCTGAAAGAATCTCAGCTTTGTCTCCCTCACGTCTCTGGGTGGAGATTTCACTCTGACCAGGCCTACGCCTATCCAGCTGACTTTGTATTAGTTCGGTTGTTAGATCTAGTAGTGGAGGGCAACCATCGACTGTAACTCCGACAGCATCACCATGAGATTCTCCCCATGTTGTCACCCTAAAAGCCTGTCCGAATGTATTTCCCAAGCTCCCTCCTCAACTGTTTTTTTCAATACGTTAGTCAAACAGATTGTTACCACACGTATTATAATCGGGATATAACTTGTTTGGTGAAAACTCGGGTCCGGGTTGAACACCTGCGGGGACCTTCTGTTTATGACAGATGAGAGTGCTCCGCAGCCCGGACCCCCAATGTACTTCTTCTTGTAACCTGTACCCGTTGTTTGGATTTTAGGAAAGCCCCACACTATTAAAAGGACAGACACGACTGAATTTTTCGAGAACATTTGAATCATTGAGGTCTAGAGACTTCTTTTTCTTGTGGTTAGGAGTCCTGGCTCTAATGTCTGCTATGCAAATGCAGATGTTGTCACGAGGATATCTTGTATACGATATGGAGAGCTCTGGCTCTCTTCTTGGTTTGGTAAATGTAGGTGCCTCAATACCGATGTTGGTATTACCGTTATTTGGTGGAGTACTTGCAGACCGTATTAATCGCAAACGGATTATCCAGGCCGGTCAGATAGCGGCAGCCCTAATCGCATTTTCTGTTTTCGTACTAATCAGAACTGAACGGATTGAATGGTTCCATTTGCTGGTTTCATCGATTATGCAAGGAGCTATGTTTGCGCTCATGATGCCAGCTAGGCAGGCTTTGATTCCACAGCTGGTTGGTAAGGGGCTACTTTCTAACGCGTTGGCTCTGAACACTGCGGCTATGAGCGCGACGACTCTCGCTGCCCCATCGGTTGCTGGTGTCCTTTATGGATATTTTGGGCCAAGTAATGTCTATCTTTTGATCGGGATTCTATCGTTGGGATCCTGCATCGCAACGTTGTTTATCAGGCACAATGGAGATATAGAGCCAGATTCAAAAAGTCACAATGTTGAGGGTAAGGGAGCTATAAATAACCTTTTAAGCGATATCTCAGAAGGACTCAAGTATGTTAAGAGTCAACGATTAATCATGGTTTTGTTGATTATGGCTCTTGCTACGACGGTTTTGGCCCAACCCTTCAGGTTTCTAATGCCAATTTTTGTTGTGGATGTATACAACCTCGGCCCTGAATCTATGGGGCTCCTCATGTCCGTAATGGGTCTGGGTGCATTAGCTGGATCAATATATATAGCTGCACACGGGAACAAAAATAGAGGCAGAATACTGCTGGTTGGATCGTTTGTTTCTGGTTTGAGTCTGCTAGGAGTGGCCGTCGTTCCTATCTATATGTTGGCTGTTTTATTTATGATCCCTCTTGGGTTAGGAGATGCTAGTCGTAGAACAATCATTATGACATTGATCATGGAGAAGTCTGAAGAAAGATATCGAGGAAGAGTTATGAGCATTTTCATGTTAAATTTTGGCCTGATGCCCCTGGGAGTGTTGCCGGCCGGGGTCATATCAGATTTGTTTGGAGGTCAAATAGCTATAGGAATTCTTGCTGTTTTGTTGATAATGGTGACAAGCTGGGTGTGGTTTTATCAGGATGGGGTTCGCAATTCTCAATAGCCTGATATTCTTTACACCAAGAAAAGATACTAAATTGAAAGGTCTATTTTAAATGAAGCCTATAACAGAAATAGCCCAGACACTTGGACTGGCCGCGGATAATCTTATTCCTTACGGGAAATTCAAAGCTAAAATACCTCTTTCAGCAATGTCAGAGGGTACCAAGAAGGGGAAGCTAATTGTAGTTACTGGGATTACACCGACTCCCGCTGGGGAAGGAAAGACTACAGTGACAGTTGGTTTAGCACAGGGAATGGGGAGAATAGGTAAAAGCGTTTCAGCCACTTTGCGGGAACCTTCCCTAGGACCGATATTTGGAATTAAAGGTGGAGGTACAGGAGGTGGTGCTTCTTTAGTACAACCGGAAGATGAAGTAAACATACACTTCACAGGAGATGCCCACGCAGTTGGCTCTGCACATAATCTCTTGGCAGCTCTTACGGATAACGTAGCTCAGAGAGGAGGAATAGACGGTTTCACTCCGACGGGTGTCACTTTGAGAAGAGTTAGTGATGTAGAAGAGAGGTCTTTACGCTCGATAGTAACTGGTCTAGGGGGCTCATCAAATGCTCCCGTCAGGGAGACCGGGTTCGACATAGTTACGGCATCTGAAGTTATGGCAATCTTGGCCTTATGTTCAGATTTGGCAGACCTTAGAGAGAGATTGAGTAAGTTGGTGGTTGGATACACTGACGCTGGCGCTCCGGTTACGGCAGAAGATGTAGGTGCGGTTGGATCTATGATGTCGCTGCTAAGGTATGCTATCCAACCAAATTTAGTCCAAACGACGGAAGGTCAACCTGTATTCATCCATGCTGGTCCTTTTGGAAACATAGCACATGGCTGCTGCTCTGTAATTGCAGATAAGATGGCTTTGGCCTATTCCGACTATGTGTTGACAGAGGCGGGGTTTGGCGCGGATCTGGGGTTTGAAAAATTCATGCACATAAAGACGAGGTTTAACGGACTACAACCATACGCGGCGGTAATAGTGGCCTCAGTAAGAGCCTTGAAATCCCATGGTGGTATACCCATTAGGGAATTAGGTTCACCCTCTCCCACGGCGGTACGCGCAGGAATGCCTAATTTGAAACATTTAATTTCTGCTATAAAAAGTTTTGGGCTTCCAGTAGTAGTTGCTATCAACAAGTTTCCTGATGATACTGCCGAGGAGCTTTCAATAGTGAAGGAGGAATCGGAAAATGCAGGGGCCGAAGCGGCCGTTGAATCCGATGTGTTCACTCTGGGTGGTGAGGGAGCTATTGAACTTGCCGAGGCTGTGGTAAAGGTCACTGACAGAGAGGCTCCGGATATAACATATATGTACGATATATCAGATACTCTCGAGCAAAAAATACAATCTTTAGCCTCTAAGATGTATAACGCAAAGGATGTGACTTTGTCTCTAGCAGCAAGACGCGCTTTGCGCAGGTTTGAGGAGAACGGGTGGTCAGATTTGCCCATATGTATGGCGAAAACGCATCTATCGTTATCCCATAACAGATCTCTGAAAGGTTTACCGCAGGACTATACATTTATGGTGTCGGATGCCAGGGCATCAAGAGGTGCGGGTTTTATATATCCGATAGCGGGAAATATCATGACAATGCCAGGTCTTCCCGGGAGGCCTAGACAGTTAGATGTCGATTCTGAAGGTAATATACTCGGTCTATAGTGCTCTCAACGTGGAAACGTAGAATTTGGTGCCGTTGTCGGGCTAAATGAACGGTGGATATAGCATATGACTCAATTCTTAAAGGTTGTTTCGCCGAAGGATGCGGTGGCAATTGTGTCGGATCACCTTTCGAAAGTTACTTCGGAATTTGTTTCTACAGAGAGTTCACTTAAGCGCATTCTATACAGAGATATAGTCGCAGAAATCCAACTCCCGGAGTTCGTAAGATCATCGATGGATGGGTTCTCTGTAAAAGCTTCCAACACTTTTGGTGCTACCGAAGATCTTCCCGCATATCTCGAAGTTGTCGGTGAGATTGGTATGGGGCATCAACCTGTTCCTTCTATTTCGGCCGGACAAGCTGTCACAGCTTATACAGGAGGCATGCTTGCAGATGGGGCCGATGCTGTCGTGATGGTAGAACATACCGCTATGACAAACGATGGGCTTCTCCAAATTTTCCGCCCGGTTGCAGAAGGTGAAAACACGATTCGTCCTGGAGAGGATTTTGATTTGGGAGATAGCGCAGGTGAAAAAGGGGACGTTATAACCACTGGAACACTGGGAGCTCTTCTGGCACTCGGAATCGACAAAGTAAAGGTTTTTAAACAATTAACAGTGGGAGTTATATCATCAGGGGATGAGCTTGTAGCTCCGGAGGCCACAACAGAACTGGGCCAAACAAGAGATATCAATGCCCATACAATAGCAGCTCAGATACAAAAACTGGGCATGAGATATGCTAAATTTCCTTTGATAGACGACAATATTGAAAGTTTGAAATTTGCGGGGACAGAAGCTCTTGGGCGGTGCGATGCGCTTCTCTTTACGTCAGGAAGCTCTCTAAGTAACAGAGATCTTACTTATCAAGTCATACAGTCTTTAGGAGAACCAGGGGTACTGGCTCACGGTATCTCTCTTAAACCAGGGAAACCCACGGTACTAGGAGTGACGTCAGGCAAGCCAGTTATAGGGCTACCTGGAAACCCAGTTTCTGCTCTAACGGTGTTCGATTTTGTAGTGGATCCCATATTAAGGCACATTTCGGGTCGTAAAACAGTACCTGCATTAACCGTGACTGCTATTCTTCAAAATGACCTGCCGTCTGAAAGGGGACGCACTGACTTCGTTAGAGTTTCACTCCAGGAAACAGAGAATTCATTAAAGGCGGTTCCTGTGTGGGGAAAGTCTAATTCCATTTCAGTTTTCTCAGAAACTGTTGGATATGTGCAGATCCCATCTGATCAATCCGGTCTTTATAAGGGCACCAGCGTAAAGGTTCGCCTAGATGAGTGACGGGTTAGGTAAGGGCAAACATGCTCAGCATTCCAGAAATTACTTTCTCAGTGATATTCCTTTAAAAAGGGCCCAGGAAATTCAAGTGACTATGTTGAAAGACATAGGGTTTGTTGATAGAAGGAGGACCGAGATGGTGCCTCTGGATTTGGCTTCTGGAAGGATAGTTTCCCGGAACATCGAGGCGAGGTTTTCGTCACCAATCTATAACACTGCAGCGATGGACGGGATTGCCATCACCTCATCGATTTCAGTGGGAGCCTCTGAGTCAATTCCCATAACCCTGCATTCTATAGGTCAGTACGAATGGGTTGATACCGGAGATGCTCTACCTGATTGGGCAGATTCTGTTGTGATGATAGAGGACATAGAGGAAGTTGAAGGGGGTGAGATCCTTCTGAGAAGTCCTGTTGGTCCCTATCAGCATGTTAGACGTGAGGCAGAAGATTTTGCAGCTCCTGAGCTCTTATTGCATGCTGGAAGCAAGATCACGGCTCGGGATCTCGCTTGTTTAGGGGCGTCTGGAATCGGTCAAGTTCCTGTAACAACCATGCCCAGAGTATCGATAATTCCAACCGGCAATGAGCTTGTTCCGTCGGGTCAGAAACCCAAGCCAGGACAGGTAATTGAATTCAATTCAGCCGTTATATCAGCATTGTGTAAAGATTGGGGTGCCGAAGTGGAGGTTCTTCCCCCAGTATCAGATGTTCTGAGTGACATAACGAACGCGATCATTAGTCAATCAGACGTCAGCGATATAGTTTTGATTCTGGCTGGATCTTCTGCGGGAAGCGAGGATTTTACCTCAGCGGCAGTTCAAGCCGTGGGTAGTGTGGCCTTTCACGGAGTGGCAATCAGACCCGGCCATCCTATATTGCTAGGCAATGTAGGGAGTGTGGCCATAATGGGAATACCAGGCTATCCAGCATCGGCTGAATTAACAGCCGATCTTTTCCTCAAACCAATGCTTCAGCTATTCGACGGCAGAGTTATTGAAATGAGGGAGTCAGTTACAGCAGAACTTACAAGACGACTTTCTTCCTCAATGGGCGATGACGAATTTATAAAGGTCATTCTGGGTCATATAGGCGAAAGGTATGTTGCAACACCTTTAAGCCGTGGTGCTGCCATGACGCTATCTATGTCCAAGGCAGATGGTCTTTTGAAGATACCGGCCGATAGAGAAGGTTTTGAAAAGGGAGAAAAAGTATCCATTGAGCTTATTACTGGTAGGACAGTTATTGACAAGACTGTACTTATGTCAGGCAGTGATGACATTGCGATACGGCTTTTAGAAGGAGAGGTTCAGAACCAATTTCCAGAAATTCGACTGAGAAATTCTAGTGTGGGAAGCGTTGGGGGTCTTGTTGCCCTGGGAGACAGATCAGCTCAAATTGCAGGGAGTCATCTGCTTGATCCTGAAACAGGGACGTACAATATTGCCGCTTCAAAAAGATTATTGGCAGGCCGTAACTTTAAATTAGTAGATTTTGTTGGGAGAACGCAGGGATTGATTTTCAGGCGGGAAAGCATATCTGACATCGAAAGTATTGAATCTATTTCTGAAAACAACCTCAATTTCATCAATAGACAAAGAGGGTCTGGGACCAGACTATTTTTTGATCATCTTCTTGGAGTTCATGATATAGATCCGTCCGAAATCGTCGGATATGAAGTTGAAGAATACACTCACTGGGCGATTGCCGCTGCAGTTTTATCTGGAAGTGCTGACGTAGGGGTGGGTATTTATGCTGCTGCCGAAGCTAATGACCTACAGTTCATACCTCTAGGTCAAGAGCGGTTCCAATTTGTGATACCTTCTGAAGAATCCGAAGATACCAGGGTGAAGGCTGTGTTATCTGTATTAAAAAGCAACAGGTTAAAAGAAGCTATAAAAAAATTAGGAGGATACGACGTTTCTTTAATGGGAGATGTATCCTACGAAACATGATTGTCAAAGTAGAGTTAGATTCTATGTTGCTTGAGAGTGTCTGGACATAATGATCCCTATATCTTGCGTCTTACTTGCCGGGGGAAAAAGTAGCCGGTTGGGAAGGGATAAACAAAAGGAGATTGTAGGAGGAATGCGGGTTGTGGACAGGGAGATTTCTGTCCTGACTCAGCTAAGCGATGATATCGTCATGGTTGGGGATACGTTGTTTAGACAAGCGGAGCTTGGGATTGTAGGTGGAATTCGGTGTGTTACAGACATATATCCGGGGTATGGGTCCCTCGGAGGTCTTTTTAGTGGCCTGTCACATTGTAAATATGACTGGGCTGTAGTTGTAGCTGGAGATATGCCGTTCTTAAACCAGAGATTATTTGAAGACCTAAGCTCAAAAATTTCTGATGATATAGATGCAGTTGTTCCAAAGTTTGAGGGTAGGATGCAGACAACTCATGCCTTGTACAGTAAGAACTGCCTACCGCATATCGGAGATTCGATAAGAAATGGGAATCTCAGGATGAACTCCTATTTTGACTCCATAGGTCTGCAAATTGTTGAGTTAGACAATGTAATGCCTAAAATAATCAATTCATTTTTGAACATAAACACCGAGGATGATTTAAAGGAGGCAAGGCATATTGCCCTTGTGAACCAATGCCTCTGACTGTAGTTGTGGAATTTCACGGCGTTCCAACCGTTCCAATTACGTCAAAAACAATAATTTTTACTTCTCAGCAGGGAAATAGAATAACGGTTCGAGATGTAATCGAGGAGTTATTGATTATTGAACCGCGTCTGGGAGGCACAATTATAGATTCAGATAATAATTTATTGCTATCCTCTTATTTGGGTAACATAAATGGGGAAAAGTTTATAGAGGGAAATATGGATGAAATGAAAGACGGGGACTCTTTGATAGTTATCCCCAGGATGGCGGGAGGTTAGGAAGTTTTGAACGGTTATCACGGCAAAGTCTTAGTTATAGATTTAGGCATAAAAACTTGGCGTCGTGTAGAAATACCTGAAAACGTTCTCCGATCGTACATCGGAGGGACTGGGCTTGCTGCCTGGTTGCTTTACCAGTTATGCCCTGAAGGAGCCGATCCATTGGGAGCTGACAACCCTCTCATATTTTCAACAAGCCCTCTCGTTGACACTAAATTGACGACATCTTCAAAGTTTGCTGTTACTTCCAAGTCTCCTCTAACCGGATATATCGGTGACTCAATGTCTTCGAGCAAAATAGCCGTTTCTATGAAGAGAACCGGTTGTGATGCCGTGGTTATAAGAGGCCAAGCTACGGAATGGACATATTTAGTTGTTTCTGATGAAGACGTTGACTTTTGTTCAGCGAAGGGCATGGTTGGTCTAAGTAATACCGACACAGAAACCAAACTTAAGCAATTGGTTGGATCTGGGGTGAGTGTGGCTTGCATAGGTCCGGCGGGTGAAAACCTCGTTAGATATTCCACTATCTCAAACGACGGCGGCAGGCAGGCAGGCAGAACAGGCACCGGTGCAGTTATGGGTTCGAAGAACTTGAAGGCAATAGTTTTCGAAGGAAATAAAAAAGTAGAAATTAGCGATAACGAGACTCTGGATCACATCAGAGTTGACTTGATGAAAAAGAGCCTAGGATTTGCAACAGCCAAATACAGGGATACAGGTACCATTGCCAATGCTTCCGTGTTTAACCGTTTGGGTTCACTCCCATCAAATAATTTCAAAAGTGCTTCGTTCAAAGACCTAAGCGAGATTACCGCTGAGACTATTTATCAGAAAACGGATGTGAGAAGCGCGCATTGTGCTAACTGCACAATTGGTTGCGAGAAGCTAATAACTGAACCAGGTACCGGCAAACAAGTGCGACTGGAATACCAAAGTCTTTTTGCACTAGGCCCTCTTATAGGTAGTGGTAACCGATCCATTCTCCTACAATCGACTAATTATTGTGACGAAGTGGGTTTAGATACAGTAAGTGCGGGTGCGACCATAGCCTGGTATTTTGAATGTATTGAGAAAGGTTTGTTGGACGATGAATTTGCTAACTCTTCAAATAAGATCTTGGATATACTTCGTGCAATCGTGTCAAGAAAAGGTATAGGGAATCTTTTGGCGGAAGGGACTAAATTTGGTAGTTCTATCGTGGAAAAGGGAAGTTCCGACTTTGCGATGCATGTTAAGGGTCTGGAAATGCCTGGTTATGAGCCTCGCACACTTAAGACGATGGCGTTGGCTCTTGCGGTGAGTACAAGGGGTGCTTGTCATAATCGTTCTTCTGCCTATGAATATGATTTTTCTTCAGTTACTGACCGGTTCAAGGCCGATGCTGAAAAGGGTGCCTTGGTGGCTAAGGGCGAAGATTATAGTGCTGTGATGGACTCGATGATCTGGTGTAAGTTTGTAAGGAAGGTTTTTTCGGATTTCTATAAAGAGTCTTCTGAAATATTGGCAACAGTGACCGGTTGGGATATCGACGCGGAAGAACTAGAAGCCTGTGGGGAAAGAATAAATAATTTGAAAAAAATGTTTAACATGAGAGAAGGATGGTTAAGGAGGGATGATACCCTGCCCCACCGCGTCCTAAGTGAAAGTCTGGAGGACGGGAATTCTCTGTCTGAAGAGGAATTGAACTTAATGATCGAAGCCTACTACAAGGCTAGACATTGGAATGAGGATGGAACCATACCTTTTGGGACACTGAAAAGACTAAATCTCGAACAAGCACCGGAAGTCGTTATTTCGTGAGCGAAAACCCTATGGATGTTGAGACAGTAAGCAAAGAAGCACGGTTGAATTTCCGCAAGGAATTGGTAAATCTCTTCCAACGTTCTAGAGAACAATTACTGCCATCTCTTCATTGGATTCAAGAAAAACATGGATATTTACCGGAATGGGCGTTAGAAATATTAAGTTGGCATCTGGGAGTACCCGCTAGCGAAGTTTATGGTTCTGCAACTACATATCCTGAACTCACTATGCTGGCTCCACAATCCCATGAAGTAGCGGTTTGTACAGGGTTGGCTTGCAGGGAATCTGGAGGTCAAAACCTCTTAGCAGAAACAAAAAACCTATTTGTTAAAAATGGTGTGAATGCCACTATGCATGAGGTTCCATGTCTGTTTTCATGTTCAGTTTCCCCAGTTGTTTTGATTGATGGTGTTCTAGTTGGTGCCGCGACAGAAGAATCAATAAACAAAGAGGTGGGTTTTGAGCAAGCATAATTCACTGGAGAAACTTGCGGAAATACACTCTTACCTGGAAACTGATGATCAGCGGGATCGTATCGTGGTCCAGGTTGGGCAGTGTAGCGCATCTACTGGCGCATATGATGAGCTAGAAAATATCAAGAGCCGATACTCAGATACTCATCGAATAGATGTGGCAGGTTGCTCTGGGGCATGTTTCTCTGGATCCCGAGTAAGCGGTCTAAATTCTTCGGACATCTTTTCAAATGATCGGGACTTTTTTGGCTCTCAATCAAGATATGTTTTGGAAGGTATTGGTGAAATAGCATGGGATGATGCTTGGCAATATATATCTGTCGGCGGATTTGATGGTTTGGCAAAAGCTTTATCACTTACTTCAGAAGAGGTGATCGAAATCGTTTCTGACTCTGGCCTGAGAGGTAGAGGTGGAGCATATTTCCCAGTGGCAATGAAGTGGGAATCGGCTTCTTCTCAGAGAGCAACTCCTGTTGTGATAGTGAATGCGGAAGAGGGTGAACCTGGATTATTTAAGGATAGACACTTGATAGAGGGGATGCCATTTAGGGTTCTTGAAGGTGCTTTGATAGCAGCTTATGCAAGTGGATCTGAGGAAGTGATTATTTATGTAAATGCGGAAGCTACGCTTGCTTATCATAGGTTGGATGTTGCCATACGGAAATGCCAGGAATTGGGTTTTGTTGGAAAAAATGTTTTAGGGACCGAATTCTCAGTAGATGTTCGTTTATTTAGGGGGGCTGGAGGTTATGTTTGTGGCGAAGAATCTACCTTGATAAATACAATGGAGGGAAGGAGAAGAGAGCCACGCTTGCGCCCTCCGTTTCCCACCGAATCTGGGTTCAGGAGTCTCCCGACTGTGGTGAATAACGTAGAAACACTCTGTAATGTTCCTCTCGTCTTAAGCTTCGGGCCTGACAATTTCAGGGTAAATGGTACTGAAGATGCTCCCGGGACTAAACTTTTGAGTTTGAGCGGGCATCTACCATATCGTGGTCTGGCTGAGGTTCCCTTCGGGATTACCCTCCTATCTGTTCTTCAAGATGTAGGAGGGCTTAAAGATATAAACGATTTATCAGGAGTTGCGGTGGGTGGTCCCTCCAGTGGGATATTACCGACTGACTTACTCGATCTAAAAATTTTGCCTGGAATTATCGACGGTAAAAACGTAATGTTGGGAGCGGGCGGAATCGTGGCCTTATCAAAGAATACGGACCCCTACGAAGCCACGATTCACCTCTCCAAATATAACGCGGCTGAATCCTGCGGCAAATGTACTCCTTGTAGAGAGGGTGCACCCAAGATAGTTAGTATGTTGGAGAATGTAAAAAATTCCTCAGACAGGTCTAAGGAATTTAAAAAACTTGAGATGTTGGCGAAAACTGTAAACGCAGCTTCTCTTTGTGGGCTTGGACAAGCTGCTGGGAATCCATTTCTTAGTTACTTGAACCATTTTAGTCAGGGACAGGGGGATTAATTTGATAAATGTAACAGTAGACGGAAGTTCAGTAGCCGTTGAGGATGGTTCGTCTGTACTTGATGCGGTGAATGTCTCTGGAATTCCTTTACCTCAACTGTGCAAGGATCCCGACATGAAACCCATCGGAGCATGTCGAACTTGTCTTGTGAATATCGAGGGTGTACGAGGATATCCAGCATCTTGCTCTACTCCTTGTGCCGATGGAATGTCGATAAGCACCAGAGGATCAGAATTAGATGATATAAGACAAACTGTTATAGGGCTTACAACAGGGATGGTGTCAAATTTTGAATTGGGGTCAAATACTCACAAAGAACTTTCTACCGTTGCTTCAACATTTGGTACCGTGGAGAATGATTTTCAACCAAGGAAACGTGAGTTAGTAGATAGCAGCAACCCAGTGTTCGATATCGCAATGGATTCCTGTATTTTATGCGGAAGATGTGCTCGAGCATGCCAGCAAGGACACCAGTTTATAGGGGCGATCGATGTAGTGGGCACAGCAACCGATGCTCGTATAGCAACATTCATGGATAAGCCTCTTATAGATTCAGTTTGTACTACGTGTGGACAATGCCTCTCAGTTTGTCCTACGGGCGCTATTTCAACGAAAGAATCTCCTGAAAACATTACTGAATATGTAAAAACTACGTGTCCATATTGCGGCGTGGGATGTGGGATTGTTGCAGGAGTAGGAGAAGACGGCATTATTCAGGAAATGCTCGATGACCCAGATAATTTATCTAGCCTCGGCATGCTCTGTGTTAAAGGACGTTTTGGGTATACCTTTGTTCACCACGAAGATCGCATTACTAGCCCATTGATCAGAAAGGATGGGGTACTTGTGGAAACGACGTGGGAAGAGGCGTTGGATCTCGTGGCCAAAAAATTGGTTGAATATCAAGGGGACCCTTTTGGAACTCTTTGCTCCGCTAAGGCCACAAACGAAGATGGTTATGTACAGCAGAAATTTGCACGCCTTGTCATGAAAAGTAACCATATAGATCACTGCACCAGATTGTGTCATTCTCCCTCTGTTGAAGCCATGCTAGAGTCTCTAGGCAGTGGTGCTACAAGTAATTCATACATTGATTACGAGGAAGCAGGATGTCTCGTCATAATTGGCTCAGATGCAAATTCCAACCACCCTGTTGCCGCCTCAAGAATGCGCCGAGCAGTGATAGAGAATGGAGCAAAACTCATAGTAATAAACCCTCGGCGAATTGATATGTGTGATTTCGCAGATTTGTGGTTGAGACCCCGTCCAGGAACAGATGTCGCTCTCCTAAATGGCATAGCTAATGTGATCTTATCTGAGAGCCTGGAGGATACAAGTTTTATAAGAGATCGTACTGAGGGATTTGATGACTGGAAAAAAATCATCGAAAAATACGATCCGGAATACGTTGAGACTGTGACTGGTGTTTCCAAATCTGACATTATTGCCGCTGCGAGAATGTATGCTTGTCCTCCCTTTAGTGGGTCGTGTCTTATTTGGGGTATGGGTATTACCCAACACACCATGGGAACAGCGAATGCTCATGGATTATTGAATTTGTCTTTTGTGTCTGGGCAGCTTGGCAAACCCGGGTCAGGAATTTCTCCCCTCCGTGGTCAAAACAATGTGCAGGGATGCGGTGACGCAGGGTGTGTTCCAAACGCTTTCCCTGGATATCAATCTATAAATGAAGACACTGTGAAAAAGTTCTCTGCTGCTTGGGGTGGGGCAAACCTGCCAACGGAATCAGGGCTTGTTGTAACTGATATGGTTCCCGCCATCGATGAAGGTCGTATTAAAGCGATGTATGTGACGGGAGAAAACCCACTTTTGAGCGAGCCAGATCTTGCCCATGCAGAAAAATCTTTCCGTAGCCTTGAATTTCTAGTTGTACAAGATATTTTTCTTCACGAGACTGCTCAGATAGCAGACGTTGTTCTTCCTGCATGTTCGTTTGCTGAAAAGGATGGAAGCTTTACAAATAGTGAGAGAAGAGTACAGAGAGTTCGCAAAGTACTTGAGCCGGTTGGCGACAGCAAGGCAGACTGGAAAATATTTTGTGAGTTGGCTGAAAAAATTTCTGAAATTACGGGCGAAGATTTTGGTTCGGAATTTTCATATGACCATCCTTCACAGATTTGGGATGAGTTCGCTTCACTCACACCCTTAGTTGCCGGGATAAACTATGAGAGGCTAGAAAATGGAGGAATTCAATGGCCTTGCCCTGCTGTTGATCATCCCGGCACGCGATATCTTTACGAGAAAGACTTCCCAAGGGGTGATAGAGCAAAATTTGTTGGTTTCGAACAAGGTAAAGCTGCGGATGAGTTACCTAATAGAAGATTTCCTCTGATTCTTAATACTGGGAGGATTCTCTATCATTGGCATGGTGGAACAATGACTCGAAGGGCTCATGGTCTTCTTGCTAGGGCTTCTGTTCTTCAAGTGGCTGTTAATCCTGATGATTGTGATACGTATGGTTTGAACTCGGGCGACAAGGTTTGCATAAAGTCCAGGCGCGGCCAAATGGAAGCTGAGGTCTTAGTTTCAGAAAAAATGAATTCTGGTGAAATTTTTGTTCCCTTCGTTAAATTACAGGAACAGGCAGCTAATTTTTTGACTAATGCTGCATTAGATCCCGACTCACGCATTCCCGAATACAAGGTTTGCGCAGTAAGAATGGAGAAAATTTAGTTGACTACGTTAGGAAATACGGGAAGATCAAACCCTGGACAATTTGATGGAAAGAAAAAACTTTTATTGATTCCCACCATACCTATAACTCCAGATTTTGAGTCGGCCAATGGCGATCTTTGCGATAAATATTGGGATGAGGTGGTCCAGCAGATAGGGGGATTGGAGTCGGCTCTCGCGACCGTGAAATTTGTATTTCACGAGATGATTCACGTTGGAGGGGAAGAGGGTGTGAAACTTGTTGAGGCTGTCTCTATGAGAGCCTCATCTAGTATCAAAAGGTATATTGGTTCAGGTGCATCAATGGAGCCCGTCGAAGATGAAGAGGTTTTGAGGGAGATTTCTGATTGGCAGCGTTGTATGTCTATTGGGTTATTGAGCAAAAAAGTCTATGAACTTGCAATGGATTCTTATCAGAACCTGACCAAGCAAAGGTTTGAAACAATATCGCAAAAGATATCCGACACGATGAATACTGATGATGTTGCTCTACTTTTCATTGCTGAAGGGCATGGAGTGCAGTTTGAATCAGATGTCCAAGTGTTTTACGTATCCCCTCCTTCCGCGAACGAACTTCGTAACGCTATCAGAATCCATGTGGAAAAACAGATGGCTGAATTTGAAAAACAATCCGAAGATGAAGCCTAATATTCTGGAGATTTTTGTCGATGTCTAGCTCCCCCGTATCAAAAAGAAGCAAAGATTGGTTTGAAACACCCGAATTGTATGGTTGGCTAAGGAGGGCGGCATTCAAGGCTGAGGGCTTTGAGGAGCCATCTTATGAAGGAAAGCCAATAATCGGTATATGCAACACTTGGAGCGAATTAACTCACTGTAATGCTCATCTACGTGATTTAGCAGAATCCGTAAAAATTGGTGTGTGGCAGGCCGGAGGATTCCCGATGGAATTTCCGGTCATGTCTTTGGGTGAATACAATATGAAACCAACCACGATGCTCTATCGTAACCTGTTGAGCATGGATGTAGAGGAATCCATTACGGCAAATCCCCTCGATGGCGTCGTTTTACTAGGTGGGTGTGATAAGACAACCCCCGCTTTATTGATGGGCGCTGCAAGTGCTGATATACCCTCCATCCTCGTTACAGGTGGACCACAGTTGAAGGGTAATTGGAAAGGAGAGGAGCTGGGATCCTGCACAGACTGTCGGCGCTATGAGGTCGAATTGAGGGCTGGAACCATCACTGAAGACGACTGGGCGGAACTACAAAGTTGCATTGTTAGGAGTTCTGGTCACTGTATGACAATGGGAACAGCCTCCACAATGGCGACCATAGGGGAGGCTCTTGGAATGGCTCTGCCTGGGAATGCTGCTATTCCTGCAGTAGACTCCAGGAGAAAACAGATGGCAGAGGCAGCGGGACGGCAGATAGTGGCAATTTCCCAAACCGATCTAAAGCCATCGAAAATAATGACTCAGTCAGCTTTTGAAAATGCTATTAGATGTGTTCATGCGATTGGCGGATCTACAAATGCAATTATTCACCTGATAGCCATTGCAGGAAGGGTGGGCATTGAATTGCCGCTTGAGCTTTTTGATGAGCTTTCGAAAACTACTCCTTTTCTGCTTAATCTTAAGCCTTCAGGACAGTATCTGATGGAGGATTTTTATTACGCAGGTGGTGTGCCAGCTCTTATGAATAGAATTTCTCATTTACTGGACCTGTCTAATGTCACCGTTACCGAAAAAACTCTTGGGGAAAACATAGCTGGCCAGCAAGCGCATCTGCCAGATGTAATCAGGTCAATAGATGATGCTTTGGATCCTGAAGGAGGACTTGCCGTACTTTACGGTAATTTGGCACCAACTGGAGCGATAATCAAACCTACAGCAGCCTCGCCTGAATTAATGGTACATACTGGGAGAGCAGTTGTATTTAATGACCATGATGACCTCTCTGCTAGAATTGATGATCCCGATTTAGATGTGACACCGAATGATGTTCTGGTAATGAAAAACGGGGGTCCAATTGGGGCATCGGGAATGCCGGAATGGGGATTTTTGCCAATTCCAAAGAAAATATTGGCTACTGGTGTCAGAGACATGGTCCGAATTAGTGATGCACGCATGAGTGGAACTGCTTTCGGGACCGTCGTTGTACATGCGAGCCCGGAATCTGCCAACGGGGGGCCTCTGAGTGCGGTGGAAAATGGGGATCGAATAACTCTTGATGTTCCTAATCGTAGGCTAAGCTTGGACATATCTGATTCAGAAATGGACGGTCGTATAAAAGCCAATTTTGCTAAAGGACCAGAACATAGAAGAGGATTTAAATGGCTACATGCAAGGCACATAACTCAGGCTGACAAGGGATGCGACTTTGACTTTCTTAGGTCGGAATCGCTCCAATGACCAGGATGACTATTCAACTCCCAAAGTATCTATCCAATTGCTAAGATCCGAGATGCAGTCTCGTGTAATTTCATGTGCCATTGCATATTCTTTATACGTGACATCAATATTTCGACTTTTTAAGGTCTCGTTTATATATCTGCCTTCCTTAATTTCTAGCACCTTATCATTCGTACCGTGGGACACAAAGATCGGGATGTCGGAACGCTGAATATAGCTCTGGTGATCCTCTCGGAGGATCGTACTCAGGGCCATTACTCCTTTGAATTTCCTATTTTTCGTAAATCCCATTCTAAGTGCCATGGATCCACCTTGCGAAAAGCCTCCTATTATTAGATTGGAGTCATTAAATCCATATTGGGATTTGGCTGAGTCTATGGTTGAAAATGCCCTTTCAGAAGAAACGTTGATGTCATTAGTGTAATTTTCCTGGTCTTCGTAGTTCCCCCAGGAAAACCCTGTCTGGTTGAACCCTAGTTGGAGAGATAGTGGGGCATTAGGGCATATCATTAAGTGAGATCCATTTCGTATCAGGCCCGCGAGTGACGCAAGATCACCCATGTGGCTTCCATATCCATGCATTAAAAACAGGACACTACTATCCTCGGTTATCGAGAAATTTTCTGGAACTACAGCCATGTATTTTAAATTTTTGCTTGAAGACAAAGCTAACTCCTCGTCGTTGCCAGTGTTGATGTGGCATTATTAATAAACTGAAATGACTGATCAATATCATACAATTACACTTTTATCCCAAAGTCCAGAAGACACAATTCAAATCGGGCGGCTGGTTGGTACTAATTTGCTTGAGGGAGATGTTGTTTTACTCGATGGTGAATTGGGATGTGGAAAAACTTGCATAACACAGGGTCTTATATCAGGAATGGGATCGGATGATATCGCAAGAAGCCCAACGTTTGTAATTGTCGCTGAATATGCTGGAAGGGTTCCTATCTACCATATGGACCTTTATCGCTTGGATAACTTATCTATTCATGATGACCAAAGTCTTGACGAACTTATCTATGGTGATGGCGTTTCTATAATCGAATGGCCGGGAAGGAGCAAGAACTTATTTCCCAGGGAGTCCATTTTGATAGAGTTCGTGAGACTGGATGAGTATTCCAGACTGTTGAAGGTGACTGCTTCGCGTATTGAAGAACATGAAAACTTGGATCAATTTGTAGCGCCAGCGAATTTACAAGATAAGGTCGGTTGAATGGAACTGGGTATAGACACCTCTACTGCGTATGCTAGCGTAAGTTTAAGTGATGCAGGAGCGGTAGTAAAACACCAAACTTGGCTCTCTAAAAGAAACCATTCTGTAGAATTATTGCCGGCTATATCGGAACTTGTTGAAAATGTGGGAATTACTCTGGAAGATCTCGAGGTGATATTTGTCGCATCCGGTCCAGGATCGTTTAGTTCAGTCAGAGTGGGTGTGACGACGGCCAAAGGGATTGCATCTGGCCTGCACGTCCCAATAGTGGGCATACCGACCGCCGATATCGAGCGGCACCCATATTTAAAGCTAGGCGGGGAAGTTTCAGTATTTTTGCCGGCTGGTAGAGGGAGGGTCTACCGCATTGACTATCAGGAAAATAACTTCAACGAGGGACAAGAAGTTGAGTTGGTATATTTTCACAAGGATGAGATCGTCATTAATGAGGGACAAATTGTATGTGGAGAATCGGTAGAAGAACTTATCAATAGTGGTTCAATAGACCGGTCTTTGAATGTAATGGAAGTTGCACCCCCTACCCGATCGATGTCTTCGATGGTGTCCATAGGGTGGCGAAGATTTAAGAAAGGTTCTGTAGATGATGTGGCAGCATTAGAGCCAATTTATGTGCAAAGTTCTCAGATTGATTCAGCTGAGAGAGCTAGACAGAAAAATTAATAAAGTTTTAAGTCCAAGGAGAATAGTTTGGAAAAGACATTGGTGTTAGTTAAGCCTGACGGAGTACAACGTGGTTTAATCGGAACAGTTATTGGGCGAATTGAAAGCAAGGGATTAAAGATAGCAGGGCTCAAACTTATTCACGTTAGTGAGGAACTTGCTAAGGAGCACTATGGAGAGCACGTTGATCGACCATTTTTCGGAGACCTAGTCAGTTTTATTACTTCCTCGCCAGTCGTGGCACTTGCAGTAGAAGGTGACAACGCCGTTTCAGTAGTAAGAACCTTGATGGGAGGAACCAACCCCCAGGAGGCAGATCCTGGAACTATCAGGGGGGATTTTGGCATGACAATAGGAATGAATCTCGTCCATGGGTCTGATTCGGCAGAATCAGCGGAGAGGGAGCTAAATCTTTTTTTCGATAAGAATGAAATTCTCGACTATGTAAGAGAAATAGATGCCTGGATTATTGAGTGATTCGGATAATATTAGCGTCATGATCGTCGATCCAAGTCTTTTCAATGGCATAAAATTCTCTAAAGTCTTTTCCTAGAATATGAATCACCAAGTCGCCGTAGTCCAAGAGAGTCCAGCCACTAGTGTTATCCCCTTCCCTGTGGTGCAGTGGTAGCGAGAAAGCCTTAAGTCTGGATTCTATTTCATCAACCACAGCACGCATTTGTCTTGGAGATTGGACGGTAAGCACGACAAAATAATCGGCAAATGCACAAACTTCCGATACGTCCAACTCCATTATATATTCTGCTTGGAGGTCTGAAGAGGCGTCAGCAGCTGTCACCCTTGCTTCTACTATTCTTTCCTTATATGTTTTTTGAGATTCCATGGCAATTAATTATATGCTTAACTAGCCAATAATATTCGACGCAGCAAAAGATACAGTGTGCTAGCCTTTTAGTATGAATAAGAAAAGAGTTATAGTCGCGATGAGCGGCGGGGTTGATTCCTCGGTAGCTGCCTTGCTTCTGAAAAATCAAGGTTATGATGTGATCGGAATGACCCTAAGGCTCTGGTCCTCTGATGAGGATTCAGAGGTGGGTGAGGTTCATAACAAGAGATGCTGTTCAGTTGAAGACGTGGAGGATGCAAGGAATGTTTGCGATGTTCTAGGTATCCCACATTACTTTGTGAACTTTGAAAAGGAATTTCAAGAACACGTCGTAAATTATTTTGTTAGAGAATACGACTCGGGTCGAACACCCCATCCCTGCCTAGCCTGCAACGACAAGATAAAATTCGATTTTCTTCTTAGAAGAGCCATGTTTTTAGAGGCTGATTACATCGCTACTGGTCATTATGCCAGGTTAGATAGATCGTCTTCTGGTGTGAAATTGCTAAGGGGAATTGATTCCGGGAAAGATCAATCTTATGTTTTATTCACTTTGAACCAGCCGGAACTACAAAAACTTCTCTTTCCAGTTGGGGAGTATACGAAGAAAGAGATTCGAGAATTAGCTTTGGATGGCGGGCTACCTGTTGCCGATAAGCCTGATAGTCAGGAGATATGCTTTATACCCTCCGGGAACTATCGAGAATTCTTGCAGGAACGGATAAAGGCTCGTCCTGGATCATTTGTTGATACGTCTGGAAAGGTATTAGGTGATCACCCAGGAATTCAATTCTTTACTGTTGGCCAACGAAGGCGACTCGGCCTGAAAAACAATGGGTTGGAGCCAAAATTCGTACTGAAAATAGATAATCAGACGAATGAAATAACACTGGGTGAAGAAAGCGAACTTTATCGAAAGAGGTTCAGTTTCAAAAACCTTAGTTTGACTCATGAGAGTTACAGAAGTGAAGTCATAGATATTTTTGCCCGCATTCGCTACAAGGCTGAAGAATCTCAAGCAACTGCATTTTTTAACGAAGATTCCGGAACTGTTGAGTTTAAAGATCCCCAGAGGGCTATAACGCCAGGGCAGCCTGTGGTTTTTTACAAAGGTGAGGAGCTATTAGGCGGGGGAATTATAGAAAACGTATTAGATGATGGACCTAGTTTGAAGCAATCCAAGATGTTGACGACTGTGTAACAGCACGGGTTGATGGAAGAAACTTCGTTTAGAGTAGAAACAGAACTTATCCTAGGTGGATTCAGTTGTGTTGGAGGCGTTGACGAAGTCGGAAGAGGAGCCCTTGCAGGTCCAGTGACAGCTGCGGTAACCGCGTTTGCACCTGATATCGATGACAGACTAGTTAGAGAAGTAACTGATAGCAAGCTTCTCACCCCAAAGAAAAGAGAGAAACTTTCAAACGAAATTAGGAATTTGGCGGTAGTTTGCTCAGTGGGAAGTTGTTCAGCAGAAGAAGTGGATGAGTATGGGATTGTACTTGCGACCAAAAAAGCTATGCTAAGAGCTATAGCTGACTCTATAAGGCAACCCGATTTTCTTCTGGTGGACGCTCTAGATCTCCCCGAGGCGAAAATTCCATTCCAGTCGATTATAAAAGGTGATCGAAAAAGCCGGTCAATAGCAGCTGCATCTATAGTTGCTAAAGTTTCTAGAGACATGGAGATGAGTAATATTTCGAGTCTATATGATGGATATGGGTTTGAGAGAAATAAAGGGTATGGAACCCGTGAACATATGATTGCATTGTCTGAAAAAGGCCCATCACCTATCCATAGAAGAAGTTTTGCTCCAGTTTCCAAAGTGATGAGGTCGTAATAATAGCTGGTGATCTAGGAGGCATATAAGTTTACGATGCCCATTTATGAGTACCGCTGCAAAAGTTGCTATTTGGACTTCGAAGTCCTGTATCGTTCATTTACTGAAAATCGTGATACTCAATGTCCAGATTGCAAAAATTATGATGTTAAGAGGAAGATTTCATTGTCGTCATTCAAGATGAACAGAAATGGGTCATCTGAAAAATTCTCAGATTCATCGGATATTGGACGTAATGTGGAAGAAAAATTTAAAACTCATGATGTAGAAATGCCCGAGAGCGTAAGAAGAACCATAGATGATGCCCGAGGGGGCCAAATGCCTAAAGGGTTGGATATATAAATATGACCCAGTATGAAAGTGTGTTTTCCTCCCTATTAGATGCCTTGGATAAACCCGATAATGGCGTCGACGAATATATGTTGCGGTTGAAGGCAGATATTTCCGAATTTAGTAAATCTTTTTTGTTGGATCCTCCCAAGATGAGAGCTTTTCTGGAGAGTGCAGAGTCTGTACTTTTGCGGCTTGAAACTGCTAGAAGTTTGTCGAATCAAACCTTAACTGGCTTTATTAACGCAGTTGAATCGGAGATAAATATCAGAGTACGAGCTGTTTTAAGGGAAAGTATTAATGGCATCTACACCATTATTGACCCTGAGGCAGTTAATAACAGAAGTTTGGTAGAAGTAACTAAGTTGGTTATAAGCGGTGGGATAAGCGTTATTCAATATAGGGACAAAGTTAATGATCGATCCATTTTTTTGGAGAACGCCCAAGCCATTCAGGAATTATGTGACGACGCTGAGGTTACTTTTGTTGTAAACGATGCTGCGGACATTGCTAATCTAGTCAGTGCCCCATTCCTCCATGTCGGGCAATCTGATTTGCCGGTTAAAAGTGCTAGCAAGTTACTAGGCCCGGCACGAGGTATTGGGAGATCTAACAATGGACCAATTGAAGCTTCGGAATCGGAATATTCTGGGGCCGATTACCTAGCAGTGGGCGCTGTGTACGCAACGAGTACCATGGGTAAGTCATCTAGGATACCTGTAGGGCCAAAAGTGGTAAAAAAATTGGTCCAAGACACGGAACTTCCAGTCGTTGCAATCGGAGGAATAGGCGCTGAGAATTTGCATGAAGTCAGGCATACTGGAGTTCGGTCGGTCTGTATCGTTAGTGCGATCACTATGGCTGAGTCGCCTGAACAATCTGCGAGGTCACTGGTTAATATCTGGAACTCAGGTGCCTAGACTGGGGTTTTGCAAAGCCTGTTGGACAATTAGCTCTTTTCTTCTACCTCATTCGTATTGACCCTTTGAGATACATGAAGGAAAATTCATGCTTGTTTTACGAATAGAAATGCCACTTGGCATTACTGAGGAGTTATAGATGGAAACCATACAGATTATTGCGGTAGTTGCCTCCTTTATCGCACTTGCCTTCGCTGCGTTATTAACTTCCATGGTTCTTAAGAAGGACGGTGGGAACGACCAGATACGCTTTATTGGAGATGCGATACAAAAAGGGGCCATGGCATTCCTATCCCGCGAATACCGACTTTTGGCTGTATTCGTGGTAGTGATGGCAATAATAATAGGCGTGTTCATTGACATGGACGTGCTAGACAGAATAGACAGCATAGATGGGGAAAATGACTCATCAGTACCGGGAACTGCTATCGCTTACTTAGTTGGGGCCATTGGTTCTGGCTTGGCGGGATTCATCGGAATGAGTATCGCGGTTCGGGCAAATACGAGAACCACTGTTCAGGCAATGGAGGGATTGAATTCAGCCCTCAGGGTTGCTTTTAATAGCGGTGCCGTTATGGGTGCTTCCGTTGTAGGTATCGCCCTCCTAGGTGTAACCATCATGTTTGTGGCATTCGGTGACCCCTATGTCGTTGCCGGTTTTGGATTTGGTGCTTCTTCAATCGCTCTTTTCGCGAGGGTCGGTGGCGGTATATATACCAAGGCGGCTGACGTGGGGGCTGACTTGGTCGGTAAAGTGGAACAAGGGATACCTGAAGATGATCCCCGCAACCCTGCCACAATAGCAGATAATGTGGGTGATAACGTAGGTGATGTGGCTGGAATGGGGGCAGATTTATTCGAATCTTATGTGGGTTCGATTATCGCTACTGTTGCTCTTGCCTCCGTTGGAGCAAGTGTTTTGAACAACACCCTGAAGGATGAGCTTGTATTGTTCCCGCTTCTTGTGGCTTCAATTGGAATAATAGCTTCAATAATTGGTACTTTTCTTGTTCGCACAGGCG
>CAJWWP010000013.1:0-39972 GCA_913048525.1 uncultured Chloroflexota bacterium | reverse complement strand
GGGACGCCGGAGATCCCTGGCAACGGCTGGATTTGAACCAGCGACCTAGCGCTTATGAAGCGCCCGCTCTAACCCCTGAGCTACGTTGCCGTGCTAGTCTCTTAGGAGTTAAATAATAGTATCCGTATTACAGGAGTGTCAATTATGTCTAGTCACGGAAACACGCCTGATGACATGCTGCAGCAAATACAATCTATTGATTCTTTGAATTCTGACGAACTTTTATTCCTGATAGAAAAAATCATAGGCCTCATAGATGTGTTTCCAGGATTTATGGGGATGGACACCATACATGCCATAGAATTAGAACCCATGCCTGATTCCCCTGATCGGGGATGTTTAGTCGTTACACCTTCAGGAGTCATTCAGGAATTAGCTATTGATATTGTTTCTGGTCCTTCATCGCTAGGTGGATATGACTATACGGAGAACATTAGAGATGTAGAACTAACTGCTGAAGAGCTAATCTGGTATCGGAAAGAGGCGATAAGACTCCTTAAGAAACTCGTGTAAATTTGACATCTGGTCTGTGGTCGACTTTGAGGATTCTGATATACTCATGGTGAATCTCCCAATTCTGGGTTCGCGGCAATGGTCGCGCACTGTTTTTGAGGAGAAATTTTTTTGCCCGGCGCTAACCCTGTAACTATGATGGGGTGTGGCGAACGGGCTATTTATGCGCAGTGAACAGGAGGGCATAGTATGCCTGCTTATGCGGTTCTAGGAGCCCAATGGGGCGACGAAGGTAAAGGGAAAATAATCGATTTCCTGTCAAGTGATGCGGACGTTGTTGCTCGCTTTTCAGGTGGGAACAATGCCGGTCACACCGTAATAAACGATTTGGGTGACTTCAGCCTTCACATTATTCCTTGCGGAGTTTTTAGAGAAGATGTGATGAATGTTATTGGGAATGGAACCGTAGTTGACCCCGACGTTTTGATAGAGGAAATCGAATCTTTATCTCAAGCAGGCATAAGCGTTGACGGCCGACTTATCATTAGCGAACGTGCCCACTTGATAATGCCTTATCACATAATATTGGATACCTTAGCTGAATCGGCTCGTGGTATTTCGGCGATAGGGACAACAGGTAAGGGGATTGGCCCTGCGTATAGTGATAAGACCTCCAGAACCGGCATCCGAGCGGCCGATTTATTAGATTTGGACACTCTTCATGAGAGGCTTGAAGATGTTTTGACTTTTACCAACAAGGTCATAACGAAAGTGTATGAATCAGAGCCTGTATCTTCAGATGCATTGTTTGATAAATGCAAGGTTTGGGCTGAGAGGCTGAAGCCATTTATAGGTCCTGCAGGAAGGTATGTTAATGACACATTGGATCGAGGAGGAAACGTTGTACTGGAGGGGGCCCAAGGTATTTTGTTAGACCTTGACCATGGTACCTATCCCTATGTTACGTCTTCTAATCCAACTATTGGAGGGGCAAGCACTGGATTAGCAATACAGCCTCAAAATATAACGACGGTTTTGGGAGTATTTAAGGCATATAACACACGAGTGGGAGCAGGACCATTTCCGACTGAATTATTCAATGAGATAGGAGAAGAAATCCGAACTCTTGCCAAGGAATTTGGAACTACTACAGGGAGACCTAGAAGGGTAGGATGGTTTGACGGCGTTGCGGCTCGTTATAGCACGCGGATAAATGGATATACGTCTGCTGTGATAACTCGTCTGGATGTTCTTGATGGGTTTGAGTCGCTTGATGTTTGTACTTCTTATCAGCTTGACGGTGATGTCCTGGATGAACCCCCTGGAGGTGCCGCGGCACTGGAAAGATGCAAGCCTGTCTATGAGACATTGAATGGATGGGACGAACCTACAGCGGGACTGTCCGATATAAATAAATTGCCGACCAACGCAAAAATTTATGTTGACCGACTGGAAGATCTGATCAATTGCAAAGTGGACATAATATCAACTGGTCCTCATAGAGACCAGACTATAATGCCGAGACCAGTGATTTAAAAAGACCTATTAGACTGGGATTTAATTTGTAGCCCTGTTTTATTTTAGTTAATCGATTGGTAGGTCTACGTCGTATCTATCCATTACCTCATCGAATTTACTGGTGAATGCTTGGTCAGGATCACAAAGAGGGAGCCTGTTCTTGCCAGCGTCGAATCCAGCTCGATTAACGGCGTACTTAATAGGTACAGGGTTTGTTACCCAAAATAAGGCGTTAAATATTGGAAGCAACCTTTTATGTGCCTTTGCTGCTGCTTCAATATTGCCTTCAAGAATTTGTCCCATCATATTTTTAATCTGGTTCCCATATAGGTTTGATGCAACACTGACTATCCCATAACCCCCAACGCACATTATTGGAAATGTCTCGTCGTCATTACCTGACCAAACATCAAATCCATCGGGTGCTCCATCGATTATTCGGGTAATTTGACCATAATCGCTTGAGGCTTCCTTTACACCAACGATGCTGTCAATTTCGGCAAGCCTTAAGGTCGTCTCTACGTCCATATTAAGAGAAGTTCTTGATGGAACGTTGTAGAGCAATCCTGGGAGAGAAGTAGCCTCTGAAATAGCCTTAAAATTTTGGTATAGACCTTCCTGGGAAGGTTTGTTATACGCAGGTACTGTGAGTAGAAGTCCATCGGCTCCCACTTTCTCTGCTTCCTGAGACAGCTCTATAGATTTACGATGGTTATTATCAGTGGTTCCCGCTATGACCGAAGCCGTATCACCTACTTCTTCCTTGACCTCTGCATATAATTGTATTTTTTCGTCATCAGACATAGAAGGAGCTTCCCCAGTTGTACCACCTATTACCAGACCATCAGTGCCTGACTCGGTAAGCCCTTTTGCCAGTTTTCTAGCTTGAGGAAAATTAATATTTCCTTCCTCGTCAAATGGCGTGATCATCGCGGTTAGTAATCTTCCAAACGTTGCCATTCAATTTACCTCCAAGAGGACTGTGAGACCAAATTTCTTCGCATCATTTCCTCAGCTATTTGGATTGCATTTAATGCTGCACCTTTACGAAGGTTATCGCAAACTACCCATAAAGCTATTCCGTTTGGGTTGGAAATATCTCGACGTATTCTGCCAACTAACACTTCGTCAGATCCAGCCGCTTCTATGGGCATAGGATACACATTGGAAAAAGGGTCGTCTACAATCCTAATTCCGGGCTGGTCACTTAAAATAGCTCTGACTGTTTTAGGGTCAACAGGTTTATCAAATTCTATATGAATAGCTTCGCTGTGACTTACGGCCACCGGAACTCTCACGCAGGTTGCTGAAACCATCACTTCGGGATCATGAAGGATTTTCCGAGTTTCGTGGAGCATCTTCATTTCTTCGTTGGTATATCCGTTCTCTTGGAATGGTTCTATGTGCGGTAGAACGTTGAAAGCTATTTGATGAGGGTATTCTTTAGCATTGGCTTTCCTCCCTTTCAATACTTCAGAACTTTGGGTTTTCATTTCCTCGAGAGCAGCCGAACCAGTTCCGGTTACAGACTGAAACGTGTCCACTACCACTCTTCTAATTTTGGCTTGACTTGATAGCGGTTTGAGGACCATGACGAGAGGAGTTGTTGAACAATTTGGTATCGCTACTATTCCCTGGTGGTTATTTAAATCATCCGCATTAACTTCGGGAACGACGAGAGGTACAGTGTCACTCATGCGGAAGGCTGAACTATCATCGATTGCTACCGCACCGTGTTTTGCTGACAAGGGAGCTATTTTCCTACTCACATCGCCATTGGCTGATATGAAAGAAAAATCAACTTCATCCAGTAGTGTGGGAGTACACAGCTCTACTTCTATATCTTTCCCACGGAAATTAAGTTTTTTGCCAACAGACCTTTCTGAGGCACAGAGTCTTATTTCTTCTATGGGGAAATTTCGTTCCTCGGCTATTTGCAAGAATACTCGTCCCACCGCACCGGTTGCCCCTATTACCGCAACTTTACAAGAATCCAATTTTCTCTCCGTAGGTACTACTACAGGCCCATGATTTTATCTAGACCGACCGTAAGGCCTTTACTGGTTACTGACTCTTTTATCGCCATTATGACTCCAGGCATGAAACTTTCTCTATTTATTGAATCATGGCGTATAGTCAGCGTTTGTCCTAAAGCCCCAAAAACCATTTCATGATGTGCGACACGCCCCGGCATTCTTCCACTATGAATTACGACGCCTGCATGGTCCCCACCTCTTGTGTTGTTGATGAGTTCCTTTTCAGCTGTTGGCGCTTCGAATGGGCTCTTTTTCCCATCTGCTGCTGCCTGAGCAATTGATATGGCAGTCCCAGAAGGGGCGTCTATTTTCGCTTCATGATGGACTTCTGTAAGATCTGCGTAATCAAAGAACTTTGATGCCAGACGTACCAAATGTGTCATTAGGACGGCTCCCATGGCAAAATTTGGGGCGATAATTATGCTTGTTCCGTTATCTGTAGCAAGAGTTTGTGCGAGTGATAAATCTTTTTCTGACATACCGGTCGATCCAATGACGCAATGGACCCCTGCTGGAGCAGATACCGCCATTACATTTTTCGCCCCTTCGGCGTTCGTAAAATCAACTACTACATCTGCATGACCTATTATTTGGGATAAGTCATTAGTGAGGGGAACCTCGGAGTTACTGTTTGGAATCGCTACAGTGTTCTCTGAGGCGGCAAAGTCCGCGCCTCCGACTGCCACTAGGCCATCGGTGTTGTTCACGGCGTTGAGGACTTCCTGCCCCATTTTGCCAAGAGCTCCGTGAACTACAATTTTTAAGTCAACCATACCTTCCTCCCACTTTGACCTTTGATTCACACCAATTCGAACTACTAAATTATAAGTAAAACAGCAACTCTAGCCGACTTTTTTAAAAATGTGCCGGGTTTCAGGTACTACATTCAATGACTAATCAGAAAGTAAGGCTTTTCTGGAGAGTTTAATTCGTCCCCTGTCGTCAATATCAATTATTTTTACAGTAATCTCATCCCCGACACTGACAACGTCTTCTACGGTTGCCACACGGTGGTTTTCTAATTCACTAATGTGGACCATACCATCTGTTCCAGGTACGACCTCTACGAAAGCTCCGAAGCTGGCAATGTTTACTACTTTTCCTGTGATGATGTCTCCGATTTCCACGTCTAGTTCTGGTTCATCATAAGTTTCTTCATTTCCGGCCAGCATTGCTTTTCTTGATAATTTTATTCTGCCAGCGTTGTCTTTGCTTATTACTTTTACAGTGACTTCATCACCTACACTCACAACATCATCAACACTCGCTACACGGTGAGTATCCAGTTCGCTGATGTGCACCATTCCGTCTGTTCCGGGGAGTATTTCCACAAAGGCTCCGAAACTGGCAATTTTGGCAACTTTTCCTGTGAAAACTTCACCAACTTCTATCTCCCGTGTTAAATCCTTGATCATTTGAATAGCCTTTGCAGAAGCCTCTGCATCTGACGATCCAATGAGTACAGTCCCGTCATCCTCGATGTCCACGGTTGCCTTAGTTGCTTCAACTATACCGCGAATAGTTTTGCCCCCAGGGCCTATTACTGCTCCTATCTTGTCTACAGGAACCTTAATCTTTTCAATTCTTGGCGCATATGGACTTACGTCGGCGCGAACTTCCGGTATGGCTTGTTTGATAACATCCAAAACCTGTAACCTGGCCTCTTTGGCCTGACTCAGGGCTTCCCGTATCACATCAAAACTAATGCTGTTTACTTTGATGTCGAGCTGTATAGCCGTTATGCCGTCAGCAGTGCCTGCTACCTTAAAGTCCATATCTCCAACATGGTCCTCAAGACCCTGAATATCTGTGAGAGTGACGTATTCGCCATCTTCTCCAGTTACTAATCCAACTGATATACCAGCAACCGGGGCACTTATAGGAACTCCTGCATCCATCAATGAAAGTGTTCCGGCACAGACGCTACCCATAGAAGTGCTTCCATTGGAGCTAAGGGCTTCGCAGACGATTCTTAAGGTATAAGGAAAATCTTCTTCGCTTGGTAGGACCGCACTCAAAGCTTTTTCTGCCAAGGCGCCATGTCCTATCTCTCTTCTTCCTGGCGATCCTACTCGTCGGGCTTCACCGACAGAATAGGGAGGAAAATTGTAATGAAGCATGAATCGTTTTGATTCTTCAGGACTAAGGTCATCAATCCTTTGAGCATCTCCAGCGGATCCTAAGGTGGCTACTCCAAGAATTTGGGTTTCTCCTCTATTGAATAAGCCAGAGCCGTGGGTTCTTGGTAGCAAAGATACCTCTGCCGAAAGCTCCCGTATCTCTCTGAGACCTCGACCATCAGGCCTTACTCCGTCTTTAAGTATTCTTACCCTGAATTGCTCGTCGAGAAGTTCCTCAAAGGCACCAGCGGATACTGCCGATTCAAACTCCGGAGCCAACGACTCCGTCAGCTCATCTTCTAAAGAACTCAACATAGCCTGCATGTCATCTTGGTCTGATGAATCTCTCATCGCTTCGTAGATTTTATTGCCTAGGATATTCCTGGCTTTTTCTACCGCAGCAGGGTCATGTCCTCGTGGAACAAAGTCAGATTTTGGTTGACCAGCCTCTTCAACGAAATCTTCTTGAAGGGATAGCATTTCCAGATTCACATTCTGAGCTATTTGGATTGCCTCATAAACTGTGTCTTCGTCAACGATACTGGCTCCGGCCTCCATCATTGACACTCCGTCTCTTGTTCCTGCCACAACTATGTCTAAATCACTGCCTTGAATCTGCTCATATGTGGGGTTGACTATGAATTCTCCCTCTAAGTAGCCCATTCTTGTGGCAGCTAGTGGCCCATTGAAGGGTATGTTAGATATTGATAATGCTGCGGAAACTCCGTTTAAGGCAATAATGTCGAAAGGAGTTTCTTGATCACTGGACAGAGTAGTAACGATTACCTGAACTTCATTTTTAAAACCCTTGGGGAAAAGGGGTCGAATAGGTCGGTCTATAAGTCTGTCAGTCAAAACTGCATGCGTAGTGGGTCGACCCTCCCGCCTGAAAAAACTACCAGGGATTTGTCCTATGGCATAATGCCTTTCTTCCAAATCTACGGTGAGTGGGAAAAAATCTATTCCTTCTCTTGGTTCACTCATCGTAACTGTGACTAAAGCAACATTATCGCCTTGCCGAACAATAACTGCTCCACTTGCTTTCTGAGCTAGGCGCCCTGTCTCAAATTCTAGGGTGTGTGTGCCGATTTCACGGCTAATTGTTGATACTGTAATGGTCCTTCCTCCTGAGGGGGAAACCGAGAGCTTGAATTACGAATATGCCCGAATACGGGGTTCGTGTGGCTAACTGCGTAGCCCTAGCTTTGCGATCAGTGCTCGGTACCGGCTCACATCTTGTGAATTTAGATACCTTAGTAGCCTACGCCTTCGCCCAACAAGCTTCAAAAGTCCACGCCGGGTGGACTCATCATGCTTGTGCTCACGCAAATGTTGCGTAAGTTCTATGATGCGTGTCGTTAATACCGCGACTTGAGACTCAGTTGAGCCCGTGTCTTTTTCATGAGTGCGGTACTCTTCTATTACGGCCTGCTTGTCAGCCTTATCCAATCCGTTCTCCTGGATTCCTCTCTCTTACTTATAGATTTTTTGTTTAACCTAAAAATTGTAACATTAGGATTTTAGTACCGCAATTTGCCCTTAGCTAATTTAAAATGTCGAAAATGTCGTAGGTCAGGAAAGTGCGTTTTGATATCTTCTATATTTGCTGGATGAATGTTGTCACAGCTTTCTCGAAGCCCGGGGGGTTATCTCCCATGACAAGGTGACCAGCATTTTCAACGATCGCTATTTTTCCTCCTGGGATTCTCTTGTGCATTTGGTCGGCAGTTCCAGCCGCAATAACATCGCTTCGATCACCTTTGACCACCAAAGTGGGGCATGAAAGACTTTCGACATATTTCCAAAGTCGCTCAGTAATTTCAGGGTCTTGTTTTTTGCCCATCCTTCCTGCAGAACGCAAAAGCTTATCGTATTTCCATGTCCATTTTCCGCTTGGGAGTTGTCTGAGATTGTTTACGATACTTCCTCTAATTTGTATGGGGTCTCGCCTTGGGTTGTACTTAATCACCCTATCTACAAAAGCATCGATTGAGTCCAATTCATCTTCCTGCTCAACGAAATTTTGGATATTTTGAGTTCCAGCTCTCACGTTTTCTGGCCCAGCGTCCACAATGACTAGAGCGTTCACTTTTTCAGGGTTATTTGCCGCGTATGTGAATGCATTTCGTCCACCCATTGATAGTCCCATCAAGATGAATTCGTCCAATTCTAGTTCCGCTACAATTCCCTCTAAATCGATTTGTTGCGTTTCAGGACTATAATCTCCATCTGTTGCCCAATCGCTATCTCCGTGACCTCTTTGGTCGATCGCTAGAATCCGATACCTATCTGCAAATGCTAGAGCCACGAAATCCCATGAATGGGCCTGTTGAGCAAATCCATGAAGCATCAAAATTACGGGATTAGATGTGTCCCCCCATTCTAGATAGTGAAACTTCATACTGTTTGCTCTGACAAATTTGCTCTTTGGCACCCACTCGTGTGAGAAAGAAACACCTACTTCTCTGGCAGCTTGGTGCAGGCTTAAAACTTTCGATTGCGCTTCTTCAGTCATTAACCCCTTCTTGTGTTCCTATATCGTGTATTTCACAGTCAAATTATTTTTACTTAACTTAAATAACGGGGCTTTGCTTTGTCCAGTCAGTCGCATTTTCGTAGGCATTAGCGGTTTGTATCACAACCGAGTCCTCAAAAGCTCTTCCTGCTAATTGCATACCTATTGGCAACCCGGAGCTGGTGAAACCACAGGGGATGCTGATAGTCGGCAGACCGCAAATGTTATGTGGCCTGGTGAGTCTAGGCATTAAAGCCAGTGCAGGATATTCAACACCGTTAAGCACTACAGTTTTATCGTCGATTTTGGGGGCGCCGATCCCTACAGTAGGAGCGAGGAGTATGTCCACCGTTTCCATAGCTTTATCGATTTGATTATTGAACTCGTGTCTGCCTCTTTGTGCCTTCAAATAGTCTACCGCACTATATAGAGATCCTTGAGTTAGGCGTAGTCTCACATCATCCCCAATGTCAAAAGGTCTGTCCTTTAAATTGCTCTCATGTACTGATGCCGCCTCGGTCAACATAATGGTTCCAGATATAGCCAGGCTATGCTCTAACACAGGTATGGATATAGGAATGACTTTTGCGCCGAGGGACTCAAATACTTTCTCTGCAGAGTTTAAAGCTTCTTTTACCTCAGGTGAAGTGGTTTCGTAAAAGTATTCTTGAGGAACTCCGATTGTTATGCCTTTTATCCCCAGTCCGAGTTTGCTTGTGAAATCTTCCGTTTCATGGGGAGATGATCCCGGATCAGAAGGATCAAATGAAACCATAGCGTTGAGCATTAAGGCTGCGTCTTCCACAGTTCGGGTCATTGGTCCCACTGTATCCATGGTCCAGCTTAAAGGGAATACACCCTTACGGCTCACTCTCCCGAATGTTGGTTTTAGTCCTACTATCCCACAAAGAGCCGAAGGGATTCTTATTGAACCACCGGTGTCTGTTCCAAGGGAAGCCATGCATTGTCCGGCGGCCACAGAGGAGGCTGATCCTCCACTTGATCCTCCCGTTATTCGCTCTGTATCCCAAGGGTTTCGCGCAGGGCCATCGTGAGGATTTATACTCGTTGCTCCTAGGGCAAACTCATGCATTTGTAGTTTTCCAACTACAATCGCCCCAGCCTCTTTTAGTCTGCTGACCACAGTAGCATCTTCCTGTGGAAGGCGCTCACGGTATATTTTGGAACCTACGGTGGTTATTGTTCCTGCAGTGTCGTACAAGTCTTTAAGACCTATCGGTATGCCGTGAATGGGACCTCTGTAATTTCCGTTCATAATTTCTTTTTCGGCTATGAATGAGGACTGCAAGGCAGATTCCGACAGAATCGTTACAAAAGAATTCAGTTTGTCGTCCGTAGCGTTTATTCGCTCAATGTGAGCTTCCACCAGTTCTGAAGGTTTTACTTTATGAGCAGATATAAGGCCGGCAGCCTCTTTTATTGAGATGGCGCAAAGTGAGTTCATATCAATTAGTTCTCATCCGGATTTTGTATTTTTGACAGTAAGGGCGGCATAAACAACGGAACATCTTCCTTGATAATCGCTTCCAGCTTCTCTAGTTCCTCTGTTGCTGCTCCTATCTGGGAGACTAAACTTTCTATGTCTTCCTCTGGGATTGTAATTCTCTTTGCCTTTGCTAATAGGCGAATACTTGATTCAATTTCAGTCATCAGGTCACTCCTCTAAATTTATTCCACCGTGACAGATTTAGCCAAATTTCGTGGTTGGTCAATATCGCAACCCCTAAGAAGGGCTATGTGGTAAGCCAGTAATTGCAATGGCAAGGCGGCTAAAATGGGATTTAAGTCACTGGGAGCATCCGGTAGCCATATGACATCATCCACAATTTCTCTAACTGACTTATCGCTTTCAGAGGCGATAGCGAGAACTCTTGCTCCCCTTGCTTTGGATTCATTTAAGCTGCTAAGCATTTTGTCCCTTAGCGAATCTGAGGGCATTATTCCAACAACTGGCATTGACTTGTCGATCAGTGAGATAGGTCCGTGTTTCATTTCACCAGCCGCGTATCCTTCAGCATGAATGTAGCTTACCTCTTTTAGTTTCAATGCACCTTCCATTGCTAAGGGATAATTTAAGCCTCTTCCCAGGAACAAAAAATTTGGATACTCCTGGTATTTATTTGCTATTTCTCTTATATCGTCGTCGGTGCTGAGGTATTTAGTCATGAGTTCCGGTAGCAGGGACAGATTACCTATCAAGGAGGAAATCTTCATTTGATCTAGCTTGCCCCTTTTAACGCCAAGAAATACAGACAATAAATAGAGTGTGGACAGTGAACAGGTGAACGTTTTTGTTGCAGCAACCCCTATTTCAGGTCCAGCTTCAATGGGAAGTAATCTTTCAGCGATTCGTTCAGCTTGAGTTCCGGGGTAGTTTGATAAAACGATCTGACTGATTAAGTTTTCCTTAGCTCGTAGCATTGCTGCGAGGGTATCAGCAGTTTCTCCCGACTGGGTTAGAGATATTAAAAGAGTTCCTTCTTGGAAAACGGATTCTCTGTATCTAAATTCGGATGAGTGATCCCATTCTGCTGGAATTCCTGCAATTTGTTCCAACCATGTTTTTCCAACCATTGCGGCGTGTAGACTTGATCCCATGCCCACCAAAACTATCTTTTTCAGTGAATTGATTTCCTCAAAACTCAGTGGGAAATCGGGGAAATCAATCTGTTCTTTATCGAATGAAACTCGGTCTTTAAATGTTTGACTGATCGCTTTAGGTTGTTCATAAATCTCTTTAAGCATAAAGTGATCAAAAGTACCTTTGTCAGTCCCCTGCACATTAAAGGAAATTTCTGTGTAAGGCTTGTTCAATAAATTTCCTTTAATGTCCCTGTATAAAGCATTTGTCGGGCTTATTACTGCCATCTCACCCGCATCAAGATGCTGTACTATTTTCGTGTGTGGAATAAGAGCCGGTAAATCACTAGCAACGAACATTTCGTTGTCTCCACTACCGATAGCTATACCCCCGGAATTTCCCCGTCTAGCCGCAATTATTGTGCCCTTGTTCGCTGTGGATATTACTACTATAGAATTTCCACCCTCTAATTTTGATACAGCCGTGGCTACAGCTTTTTCTAAAGATTTTGTATGTTTGAGTTCCTCCTCTATTAGATGAGGGATTATTTCAGTGTCAGTCATTGATAAGAACTTGTGGCCCACATTCTGTAATTCCTTTTTCAAAGGGGCATAATTTTCAACTATTCCGTTGTGTGCGACAGAAATTTCCTTCCGACAATCCTGATGGGGATGAGCATTTTCAACTGTAACTTCGCCATGAGTTGCCCAGCGAGTGTGTCCAATACCTGAACACCCTCTGAGAGAGGCGTGAGTGTCGAGTTTTTTCTTGAGACTGGAGAGTTTGCCTGTTGTTCTTACGGTATGAATCGAGTCGGCTCCGTCGGCAACGCAGATTCCTGCACTGTCATAACCTCTATATTCAAGCCGTTCCAAACTAGGTACTAGGATGTCTAGGGCATTTCTAGTGCCTGTATAGCCCACTATTCCACACATATTTTATTTCCTAAGGGGTTGTGGCTATTAGAATCGGAAGTTTTGTATACACCTCTATATTCATTGGGTACAAGAGATGCAATCCTGGCCATAACCATGTCAGTCATTGTCTGCATCACGTCAGTGCTTATCTTTCCTTCTACCGAGGGTAGGGAAAAAGGGGAGCCAATATTTACCTTTATGTCCCCAGTAGGATTCACGACTCTCAATAAAGATTGAAGGTTCTGTGTGCCAGTGATCCCTACTGGAAGGATAGGAGACCCAGTCATTTGGATAATTCTGGCTACGCCTTGCTTACCACGGATCATTTTTCCATTGCTTCGAGTGCCTTCGGGAAAAATAACCAAGGTACCATCTCTGCTCAACTTTTCCTTTGCCCACCTTACTGCAGCTATATCTGCCCCCTGTCTATTCAATGGGTGTGCCCCATATGCATAAAGCATTTGGCTGACTGGGAATCCGGTAAAAAGACTACTTTTAGCTAAAAAATTAAGCCTCCTTTTTACGGCATGGCTTAAAACAGAGGGATCAATAAAGCTCAGATGGTTGGAAACTACTATCAAAGGTCCCATGGGAGGAATGTTCTCCTGCCCTATGATCTGATAGTTGGAAAATAGCTTTAAAGTGACACCCTGTAGATACCTACAGGTTGAATAGAATGCAGCCATTATTCTGTAATTAGGAGTTGCATAATTTTTTGAACCACCTTACCTATCCCCATATTATCTGTGTTTATTATTACAGAATCATCTGCAGGAAGCAGTGGAGACTCCTTGTTTTGGGAATCAATCAAATCACGCTTTTCTAAATCAGCCTTCACTATTTTCAATGTAATATCTGGATTCATTGCTGAAGCTTGAGAAAATCTTCTTTTCGCACGTTCATCTGAGGAAGCCGTTAAAAATACTTTCACATCAGCATATTTTAGGACTCTAGTTGCTATGTCTCTCCCAACCATTACTATTGACCCTGTATTTGCAATTTCTCGCTGCTTCGATATTAGAGCCATTCTCACGCCTGGTATTTGGGAAATAAAAGAAACAGTGGCCTCCACACTTCTGTTTCGTAACTCGTCGGTTATATCATTTTTGTTTACTATGAGCCGATCGCCTCGACATGAAGGTATCAATGCGATTTGAGAATTCATGGCGAGATTCTCCAATCCAAGATGATCGGAAGCATCAATTTGGTTATCAAGAGCCAGCCAAGTGATGGCTCTGTACATTAGACCTGTATCTAGGAATCTCCAGCCTAAGTTCTCACTTAGAATTTTCCCCACGACAGTTTTTCCGGATGCTACTGGTCCGTCGATGGCTATCTGCTTATACATTGTTTTCAGTTTGTCAGTTGACCTCTTACCCTTGTAAATCTGTCGCTATTTAATATCTAACTTGTCGTGATTACGTGCTATTCATATAATCCTCACATAGTTTTCAATAGGGAGTCTAATTTATATGAGTAATGAGATTGTAATATATGGACCTGATGAATCTTTGATTAATCAGTTGAGGGATGCAGCCCCTGAGGGTGTAGAGATCCAGTGGGTTGACTCAGAACAGGACCCAGATGAAGCTGCTCGTGCTCTCTCAAATACCAAAGCAATAATCCTAGGAGGGGCTATTGATTTTGAGGTTGAACTCGCTGCTAAATGCCCTGAATTGCGATTGCTTCAGACGACGAGTGCAGGAACTGATAAATTGGATAAGGCGGCTCTCGGCGAGCTTGGTATTAAAGTTTCAAATAACGGGGGAGGCAATGCCGTTGCTGTTGCTGAACATACCATAGCCTTGATGGTAGGTGTGTACAGAAAACTTCATCTACAGTTCCAAAATGTTCAAGATCGGAAATGGATGGGGAATATTCGTCCGGATTGGTTTTCACAGGCTCATGAGCTAACAGATAAAACAGTTGGCATTATCGGGGTAGGGCGTATAGGCTCCAGGGTGGCACAACGACTACAGGGTTGGGATTGCAATCTTATTTACGACGATATTATTGATCCTGATGCTGAGCTTATATCCAGACTGGGACTAACTAAGGTTGATAGGGATGAACTATTAAGCACGTCGGATTTGATTACTCTCCATGTCCCTTTGAATAGGCAGACAAGGGGAATGATTAGTGACCGAGAATTTGACCTTATGAAGCCAGAGGCAGTTCTTATAAACGCTTGCAGGGGCCCAGTAGTGGATGAGCAGGCCTTTATTAGAGCCATGGAATCAAACAAAATAATGGCTGCGGGAGTGGATGTACTGGAAGTGGAGCCAACACCAGAAAATAATCCGCTTATAGATATGGATAATGTTTTGATAACACCTCATCTCGCTGCCTTTACGCAGGAGGCGGGAGAGAAGAGCCGGGCTTTTGCGATGTATAACTCAAGTCGTGTTGCGAATGGGGAGGAGCCGGAGTCGGTTGTTCTTCCGGACGATTAGTGAAACGCCGGAATTTTTATCTCAGTTTCAACCGTTTTAAGAGAGCTATGGGGGATTTCTCCAACAATTCTCTTGTACGGTTCGGGTTCAATCCGGAACCAAGGGCGACTTTTTCTGCATACTCTTTCGTCATGAGGTCTTCTGGCTCATGGGCATCAGAGTCTAAAATGATTGAGGCACCTGCTTCTGAGGCTGTTTTAACAACGTGTCCATTAGATAACCCGTGTCCTTTTCGGCCGGATATTTCAAGAAAAACGCCATTTTCAGAAGCGATTTTTGCTTCCTCAACGGATATCAATCCGGGATGGGCCAATATGTCCACATAAGGTGAAGATACCGCCGCTAGATTCGTTCCTGGAAAGACAGGTTCCATTATAGTTTCCCCGTGGACGTTGACAATTTTAGCTCCCAGTTTCTTTGCCTCATTTGCCAGCTCGTCAATGTCTTCTATTGGGGTGTGAGTTATTTCGACTCCTGGCAGTACTTCTATGTCCCACCTTTTTTCTGCCATCAAACAGTCTGCTTTTAAAGTGTTTAGAACAAATTCAAGATTTCCTGGCCCTACGTGGTCGGTGATAGCCATAGTTTTGTATCCAATGTGCATCGCTCTACGGATCAACTCAATTGGTGACAATACGCCGTCGCTCAAAAAAGTGTGTGTGTGGAAGTCAAACATTTTTGCGTTCTAGACCTCAATATGCTTGTTACTCAATCTAAGAATTCAGAACTGAATAGATTCACGGATTCGATGACTTTGTTTACGGAACTTCCTGCCATAGAAACTACCAGGTAGTCTAACCCAGATTCCTGGTAATTGTTGAGGTCGCTCTGTACAAGATCCAGAGAGCCGGTTAAAGGCATTCTTTCCCCAGATTTATCATATAGAGATTGCCCTATAGAAACGGTAGCTCTCAAACTCACGACGATCTCAGAAATATTCCTTTCAGTTCGATGACATAGTTTCTCCAACTCTATTTTCTGATCCTTCAACTCCTTTGGAGTTAACCGAATTGCGTGCCAGCCGTCTCCAAAACGTGCTGTTCTTAGTAAAGAAGCTCTGGAGTTCCCTCCGATCCAGATTGGAGGGTGAGGTTTCTGAAGTGCCTGTGGGAAAAGTCTCATTTTAATGCGGTTGGCATCCTGCGACGATCCTGAGAAGACTTGGTTTGAGCAAGAGTTTAAAAAAAAATCCAAATGTTCGTCAGTGATCTGCCCTCTCAAGTTGTAGTTGGAACCCATAGCATCGAATTCTTCTTGCATCCAACCAGAACCAATTCCGAGGATGAGTCGTCCTCCTGATAGAACATCCAACGTGGAAATCATTTTTGTGTTCAAAATAGGATTACGAAATGGAAGGACCAGCACGCTCGTTCCTAGTTTTATGGATCTAGTGGCTCCACCGACATATGCGAGAGTGGTGAGGGCTTCTAGAACGTTTTGGGTGTTAGGGTCATTTTTTCCTGGTCCAAATTGATCAGGGTATCGATTGGATAGATCTGCAGGATATACAGTTCTATCGCTGACCCAAATAGAATCAAAACCATTAGATTCAGCAACTGAACTGACACGTTCAACGTAATCCTTCTGGTCTAATTCTGTCACAGCAGGAGTTACCGAGGTGGTAACTGCGACTCCAAATTTCATTTGATGATGTCCAACAAGTTTTAACCCTCTCCATATCTGAATTCTTCAGGAAGTTCCTTGATTATATTCAGTGCAAGTAAAACCCTTTGAGCAGTAAAGGTGGCGGAATCCTCTAGAGTTTTGATTGGAAGGTAGTATGGTGGGTCTGCTGTAACTATACTAGTACCAAAGCTGTCTAAGGCCGCAAGATTAGAGAGATGTATCCTATTTAAAGGACTTTCTCTCGGAACTATCACAAAGGGCCGTTTTTCTTTAAGGCAAACGTCAGCTGCTCTTCGTATGAGGTTGTCAGATATCCCGTTAACGATCGCGGAAATGGTTGCCATGCTCCCAGGTACTATTACCATGCCGCGTCCAGGGTAAGTACCGCTCGCAATTGGTGCTTGCAGGTCACTGATCGCATGGTGGGAGAAACTAGGATTTTCTGCCCAGCGTTCAAGAGACTCTCCAAAGGTTTCAGACATTTCCAATTGCCAGACCATTCTCGCTGGATTGGAGGCCACTAGAACGATAGGGACGTTAAGTTCCAATAAGGCATCAACAGTTTTTGATGCAAGTATTGATCCACTGGCCCCTGTTACACCAACGATTATCGGATTTTTCATACCTTTATCGTACCTTCTCACATGAGATATAGGGAAATAGAGCTTCCAGACAAGATGCTAAGAGATACGAATGCGTTTATTCTCATAAATGCCATACCCATTTTTGATAAATCATTTGGCTTTACGAGAAAGTATTTATATATGAGGATACCTCCCGCCACAACACAGGATAGGAAGTAAGGGAAATTCAGCTCACAAAGGATGCCTACCATTATTAGGAATCCTAAAGCTAATGTGTCTAAGAATTTTGCTATAAAAAAAGCTTTAGAAACTCCAAATCTTTTGGCTACTGATTGTAAGTTTTGATCTTCCTGGAATTTTACGTCCTGACAGTGGTAGATAATGTCGAAACTTCCTGCCCAACATGCAACTGCGCAAGACAAGATGATTGGTTCCAGTGATAGTTTTCCAGTTATTCCTATCCAGGCGGCTGATGGGGCTATGGCCAGTGCCCACCCGAGTAATATATTGGCTGTCCATGTGAATCTTTTGGTGAATGGATAGAAAATAAGATATCCGGCCGCCAGTGGAGCCAACATAAATGACAACATATTGAGCTTATATGCTGCGACCATAAAAATCAGGAATGCTATTAGAGCTGGGGCTATTAGGTCTGTGGCTCTTAGTATGCCAGCAGGAATATGTCGTGACGATGCCCGTGGATTTTTTCTGTCTATGTTTCTATCAATGACTCTATTGGCCACCATTCCGACAGTGCGCGCGCCAACCATGGCTGTAGTAATCCATATAAATTGTGACAGACTTGGTAGCCCGTTGGCAGCTAGGAGCATGCCTACATATGCGAATGGGAGGGCAAAAATACTTTCATTAAATTTTATTGCGTCAAGGAAGGCGGGTATTTTAGAGAATCCGGTTGCCCGATTTGATCCAGTCACAGACCATATTCCTTCCAGCGATTACTGACTAGGTTTATGATTTCTTCTGACATGACAACATCTGGGGGCCAATCTCGATTTCTACCATCAAGTTTCGTTTTGGCCGTGGCATCGATTCCCATTTTGCTGCCAAATTTCGGTTGAGCGCTAGAGTGATCTAGATCGTCCACTGGACCCTCAATAAACATGATATCGTTTTCGGGGTCTATATTGCTGGCAACTCTCCAAGCCACTTCTGAGAGGTTTTGGACGTCGACATAATGATCTACAACAATAATAGTTTTCGCCAGCATCATTAGTCCAAGTCCCCATAGTGCGTTCATTACTTTCCGGGTATGGCCGGGATATTCTTTCTTGACAGATACTATGACTAAATTATGGAACGCTCCCTCGGCTGGCATGTTCATATCTTTTACTTCTGGCAAAGCCATTTGGAGAGCTGGCAGCATTAATCTTTCTACTGCTTTCCCCATATAAAAATCTTCAGATGGTGGTCTTCCGACCACGGTTGCGGGATAGATAGCATCTTTTCGATGGGTGATGGCATTTAGGTGAAAGACTGGATAGTTATCCTCCATAGAATAATAACCAGTATGGTCTCCAAAGGGGCCTTCTGTTTTCAGTTCACCTGGGATTACATAGCCTTCCAATACAAACTCAGAGTGGGCTGGAACCTCCAAGTTTATTGTGTGACACTTCACCATCTCGACGGGAGCATCACGAATTATCCCTGCAACGGCGAGTTCGTCCATATCTGGTGGTATCGGAAGTGCCCCCGTCCACATAGTCGTTGGGTCACATCCTAAGACTATCGCGACTTCAAGGCGACTTAGCCCTTTTTCTTCACTCGTCCTGTAATGGCTTGCTCCCACTTTATGGGTTTGCCAATGCATACCAGCTGTCTTTTCGTCGTAGATTTGCATTCGGTAAGTGCCAACGTTTCTACGGTTCGAATTGGGATCACGAGAAATCACGAGGGGTAGGGTTATATATTTCCCCCCGTCCATAGGCCAACATTTTAGATGAGGAAGGATTTCCAGATTTGCATCACTTCCTGTTAAAACCACCTCTTGACACGGTGCATTCTTTGTTAATTTAGGTTGGGTTCGAGCCATTCCTACTATGTCTTTAAGAGTTTTTAATTTATCCCACATAGAGGAAGGCGGATTTTTAACAAGACCTAGGATATCTCTAACTTTGTCTGTTAATTCGGAAGTTTCATCAACACCCAGAGCCCACGCTGTTCGTTGATGTGTTCCAAACAAATTCGTTAGTACTGGGGTCGTAAATCCAACAACATTTTCAAACAAAAGTGCGGGACCACCTGACTTGATGACCCGATCAGTAATTTCGGCAATCTCAAGATGTTGACTGACAGGAGCTTCTACACGCCTAAGGCTATTATTAGCCTCTAGAAAGCTAATAAATTCTCTTATGTTTTTGTATGCCATCGATCAAATTCCTTTATCTCTAATTTCCGAGGATGATTGATCAACCCGAAACGTAGTTTCTGGTATACCTACCATCATGTCCTTGAATCGTATGGGAACTTCTACGTCATCCAGTCCCCTGAATGAGCCGGCATCCACCCGTCCCGCAACCAAAAAGTCACACCCATTTGCTTCTATCTCATGTAGGGATGTGAACATGCTCCTTTTATCATTCTCGTAATATTTTGGATTCAAGAGCCTGCTAGCTGTATCGTACCCAATTACAAAGGTGCTGCCTGGATACATAGCGGATTTCTGGGAAAACAGCGGAGCAAATGAAACTAAGGTATTAGCTTTATTTTTGAATTGTTGGATTCTTTTCTTTATTTCTGAGGATCTTAACGGCGGCTTGTCAACATTTGCAGCAGATATTTCAAAAGCTGTCTCTTTGTCTAGTAGTTGTGTGGCTGTTTCGGCAAGTTTTAAGTGTCCTAAATGGAGAGGATTAAAGGATCCTGAAAGAATCGCTCCGGAGAACTTAGCATCCTCAAATATTTGTCCTGTATTAGTCACCATGAAAGAACGGATCTGTTTCCCAAGAAGTGAGTCAAACGGTGTGGTGAATACTGTCTTATTTCTTTCTAAGCTGTCTTCGCTAGATATATTTATGGTCGTCGTGAAATCCGGAAATATAGCGTTTGCGATTTCGTAGATTATTAACTCGCTTACCAGTGTTTCTTCTTGTTGACGAGTCCTGAGTCCTTTTTTCATTTGTAAATGTGCTTTAGTGCTGCCATTTGCTCCCCAAACGGACACGTATGCCTGATTAGCTCCTTTTCGTTCTCTATCGGTACTTATAGCTGCAGTACATGATATGCCCAAGACTTTGGAGTAGTTATCACGCAGGTCAGCTGCTCGAAAATAAGACCACTTAGCCAGCGCGAGAACTGTTTTCTCGGAGACGGCACCTTCCTCCTGAGTTCCAGTCATATCGTGAAGTGCAGCTTCAGAGTATGGTATGAGACCTTCAAGGATCGTCTGGGAAGCACCTGCAACAGCGAGTAACGAGTTAAGCGCGGATGAGCCAGCACCAGTTAGTGACAACACCATCTTTGTGTCGCTGGCGTGAATTTTTGTTATGGTGTTTTTTGTAGACAAGTCCATCAAAGTGACTGTAGTTATATAGTTTTTTTATAGACAACCGACTATCTGCTTAAAAGATTACACAATAACGTGCCTCAGTGAAATAGGAGTTAACTTTCGAGTCAGCGATGCCCAGTCATATATATTTAGATTGGTATACCGAGCCACCGAACACTTCTAAATAGCAGCCAGGGCCTCGGGACGGCAAATAAATCTAAATGAGGCTATAGCAAATTAATCATTTTAGGTCTCAAGGCCACCCTAACTAGTGAGAGGAGAAGGGCACTCAGGATAATGAACACAATTGATGCCCAGTCGAAACCATAGAATACAAGCCCCAAAGACGTTCCGGCCGCTGGCGGATGCTCCGTATTGGTTACTACCATCACAAAAATGCCCACTCCAACGGAGAGGGCCGCCATAATATCAATGAAAAATCTCTTGTCCTCGGAAAAAGCATCCAAACCTGTGAACTGGATGGAAAGAGATATAACTGCCCCTACGACTCCAGCTACAAAGTGACCTCCTATCACCTTTCGAGGGGTGGCTGCCACACTATCTGGAATCACAAACACTGTGAAGGCAGAAGATGCTATACCTACCACAATAGCCGTTTTAAAGACCGTGTCTCCAATTAGAAGTATGAAAACTAGTGAGACTGCTGCTAGACCACATTGAAAGACATAGTGGGCCCACTTCGAGTGTATGTATTGATCCAACACGTGGGGCATGAAGCCATGTGGCTTGGGAATGTGGGGATGAGGGATATGTGGGATATGTGGGATATGTGGGATATGTAGTCCCCTCTTACCGCTCATTGATTATGCACAGCTCCTAGCGTCTCTTACCTGTGGAGGTTGACCCCTGCCCACTGAGAGAGAATTAAACTCTGGTTGACATGGTTAACACAAGCCAAATAAAGGACATTTTATAGGCTCTTAAAGAGCTTTGTTGGCTAATGAAGGCCAATTGTCAGGAAAACCCTGATCCGTTAGGAAACTGGTATAATACTCTCGTGAAAAAATGTTTTTTACATCATTCAGGCTGTTAGGCGCATTATAGGGCCAGCTACAATGGCCCTCTCCTTTTCAAGCACTGCTCATACTTCAAATTGTATGATTTCAAGGATTTAATCCCATGAACAGCCCCTCGGGCACTAAACCAGGTGACGTTTTAGTCAAAAAGCCTAGAGTTAGCGAGACACCTCCTACGGAATTTGTCGTGTCCGAAAGACGCATTCGCGCTCGAACCTTCTCCTCACCCATGTTATTGATTATTATTTTTATTGTTTTGATATCAATCGGCACACTTTGTCTAATGGCACCCTTTGCCCACTATGAAGACTCTTTTGGCGGGTTTTTAGTTGCTCTGTTTACTGCTACGTCTGCTGTCACTGTTACAGGCCTGGTTGTTGTAGAAACTTCAAGTAACTGGACTATGGGAGGACAGCTGGTCATTATGGTGCTTATGTTTGTGGGTGGGTTGGGGTTTATGGCTTTGGCGGCATTCCTTTTAACAATACTTGGGCAAAGGATATCGATGGCACAAAGCCTCTTGATTCGGGAGACTTTTAGTAGGGACCAGCTGGGAGGCTTGCAGCGTTTAAGTGTAGCCATAGTTATTACCGCAGTTTCAATTCAGATTTTTGGTTTCCTAGCTTTTTTTTCTAGGTTTATTTTCATTTACGAACCAGGTGAAGCATTGTGGCAATCATTATTTCTGGCTGTATCTGGATTTAACAATGCTGGTATTTTCATATTCCCGGAAAAAGCTGGTTTGCTGGCTCATCAAGGGGACTTTGTTTTGCTAGCTATCTTGGGGATTTTGATTCTTCTTGGGACCCTCAGTTTCTGGGTTGTTTCAGACCTTATTTTGAGGCGGAAATTTAGACTTTATACCCTTGTCACAAAGATAGTCTTAATTATGACTGTATCCCTCATCATAGTAGCTGGAATTTTTATATATGTATCAGAAGGATCTAACGAATTAACTCTTGGATCTTTGTCTACCCCACATAAAATTGCAATCTCACTGTTTGAGGGGATTAGCGGGAGAACAGCAGGGTTTACGACAATTAACTATGAATTTGCCAGACCAGCGACTGACTTATTCATGTCGTTAATGATGTTTGTTGGTGGGGCTACGGCTTCGGTGGCAGGGGGTATAAAAGTTACTACTTTTTTCATTATATTGATGAGTATCTATATATTGATCCGTGAGAGAGCCTACTTGACAGTGTTTGATCGAGAAATTGATGAACTGACAATCCGCAGATCATACGCAATACTTGTAATATCGACAGGTTTCGTTTTCCTGTGTACGCTCGGATTGGCGATCACCAACAGCGGAATACTACTTCGAGACATATTGTTTGAATCATTTTCCGCTTTCGGTACTGTCGGTCTTAGTACTGGCATCACGGACCAGTTGACTCCGATTGGTCAGGTGATTGTTATTTTAACCATGTTGATTGGCAGAGTTGGACCCTTAATTATTGGACTTAAAATGGTTCCTAATAGGGACGTGAATAATTATAGAAATGCAGTGGAACCGGTTACAATTGGATAACCTCATATCAATTTATTAAATGCTTAAATCTTCTTCCAGAGATCTTTCGAAGTAAGGATGGCAGCTTATGGATAAGAAACAGGTAGCGGTTATTGGCCTTGGCCGTTTTGGAGTGAGTACCACCAGAACGTTATATAACCTTGGGCATGATGTATTGGCGATAGATAGTAATGAAGAAAGAGTTCAATCAGTCCTGGGTCAGGCTACATATGCAATCAGCGCCGACTGTACAAATGAAAATGTGTTAAGGGATCTAGGGGTACATGACTATGATGCAGCCGTAGTTGCCATTGGGACAGATATTGTCTCCAGCGTCATGGTGGCGGTTTTGCTCAAGACAATCGGAGTAAAACTTGTCGTAGCCAGAGCAAGGGATTCTTTGCATGCGAACACGCTGAGTCGGATAGGAGTCGATCGAGTAGTGCAGCCTGAGGAAGAAATGGGTACGAGATTAGCCCACAGTTTTTTTAACGCTAGCGTAGAACAATACCTGGAACTGACTTCTAATTACGGGATTAGCCGATTTACCGTACCAACCCACTTTGATGGTTCAAGTTTGTCGGAACTTGGGTTTACAAGCCCGAGAGATAGTTACGGTCTATCACCTCTAGCGATGTGCCGTAAAAGGAAAGTTATACTTAATCCTGGCCTTGATGAAAAGTTGCAAGCGGGTGACCTGGTCGTCATTGCAGCACATGACAGTTCTTTAGAGTCATTGGATTCCATATCCGATTATGTGGATGAGCTATCAGAGACAGGATTGAACGCTCCCTAATAATAAACCATGCTAAATCTACCAACTTATAGAATTGATAGTGAGGATTCTCTTCAGGGAGATATTGGGGAACTGGTAGCGTTGTTGGGACAAAGTATATTCAGAGTATGATGATAGCAATTATAAACGGTACTCACTCAGATGTGGAGGTAACGAAAGTTGCTTCACGGATATCAAGAGAAACCAAAGAAAAACTTTCATTAGTTTATGTTATTGAAGTTCCCAGAAATGTGGAAGTGGACCGAGAGGTTTCTAATCTTACAAATAGGGCCGAGGAAGCCCTGGATAGAATGGAAAAATTGTCTAGGAATATGAAAACTAGGCCAGTGAGCCAAATTATTCAGTCACGGTTTATAGGAAGTGCCGTTGTTTCTCATGCTATTGAAGAACGGGCGCAGACCATCGTTATCGGTTTACCTCCCAAATCTGATTATGTTGAGTCATATTCGTTAAGTGAATCTTTGGAGTATGTATTGAAACATGCGCCATGCTCCGTTATCACGTGCAGACCTCCTTTAGGTGTAGGTAATCAGCAGGGAATAGGTGCTTAATGGATGATCAAGAGCAACAAAAGGCTCCCCACCGTACTCCAGTTTATAGAGCGAGAAGAATCTTAATTTTAGGATGCGGACAACTAGGATCTGCCTTAGCAGTTATGTTATCGGATTCAGGGAGCATAATAAGAGTTCTGGACAATAATTCTGAGGCTTTTGGTCTTTTACCCGAGCGGAGGATAGAGACAGCTCGAATCGTCCCTGTTCTAGGTGACGCTTGTTCGGAAAAAGATCTTCGCAGAGCATTGGCTAATGAGTCTGATATTTTGCTTGCCTGCACTGGCTCTCAAACAATTAATTTAATGGCAGCTCAAATTGCTAAAAGTGTCATTCAAATCCCGAGAGTATTATGTGTGCTGGACGACTTAGAAATCGCAGTCCTATTTGAAAAACTGGGTGTGGAGTATGTAAGCAGTAGAAAAATAGTTGCCGATCAGTTGTTTGAAAAAGCTATGGCTTAGCGGGAGTTTCTCAGTATGTATGTCGTAATACTAGGAGGAGGCCGTGTGGGATCTAGCCTTGCCAATTGGTTTATAGAATCGGGGTCTGAAGTAATTGTAATAGATTCAGACAAGAATAAGACTGATATCTTGAACGAAGCTTTAGGGAAAATTTGTGTTTTGGGAGATGGTTCCAGTATGGATGTTTTGGAAGAAGCGGGCCTTACCAGAACAGATATGTTTATTGCGACTACTGGAGAGGATCACATAAATTTATTTACCTGCCAGATTGTTAAGGAAAAATACGAAGTGCAGACAACAGTGTCTGTGGTGAACGAAGCGAATAATGGAAAACTATTTGAAATGGCCGGAATAAATTGCGTAGTGGATACTTCACGTCTTGTCATTAACGAAATTGAAGCTGCTCTTGCTCCTATGTTAGTTGAAGAGGTTTGATATTTTGGTCAAAAAATTGGCGTATTTAGGACCACAGGGAACGTACAGCGAGCAGGCGGCACGTGACTGGGATTCCGACGCTATTCTTGTGCCTGTGGATTCGATTCCGTCTGTTGCTTCATCAGTGGTTTCGGGGGATGCTGATGAGGGTGTAGTGCCAATAGAGAATAGCATAGAGGGTGGTGTAACCTTCACTCTAGATTTGCTTATTCACGATTCTAATCTTTCCATCTGCGGCGAAACTGTTGTGACTATTAACCAATGCCTAATGGCTCAGACCCAAATTGAGTTGGAGGGGATAAAAATTGTGATGTCTCATCCGCAGTCACTGGGACAGTGCCGCGAATTTTTGAGGGAGAATCTATCCAAGGCCGAATTAATTGCCTCTCTCAGTAATTCGGCTGCTGTTCGAGAAATGATGGAATCTGATGTATCCACGGCGGCTATATCAAGCAAACGTGCAGCTGAAATATATGGGGCTGAAATTCTCATGGAGAATGTGGAAGACAGGCCTAATAATGAGACCAGATTCGTTATCCTATCTCACGAAGATGAGGAGCGTACAGGATCAGATATGACATCTCTGTGTTTTGAGTATCAAGATGATTCCCCAGGCATATTGAGTCAATCTTTAAGAGAGTTTGCGTCCCGAAACATAAATTTAGCTAAAATCGAGTCACGGCCTAACAAAAAGAGTCTTGGGAGATATGTTTTTTTAGCAGATATAGAAGGACATCGATCTGATTCTCTTGTCGCCGAGGCCCTAGAAGCTCTTAGGGCCCAAGTATCTATGATGAAAGTGTTGGGATCATATCCTAGGGGTGGATGGAGAGATTCTTAAACCTGCAATTAATAGTTCTTGTGTCAGGCGCGGCCACTTACTTCGTCCTCTTCAGTAGTTTTTAATTCTCTGGATTCTGTCTGGGTAGAGGCAAAATCAGCAAACCTCTCATTTATTTGATCAACTAGCGGAGTAACTTTCTTTTTCGCATTTTCCACTGCAGGAATTAATTTATCTCGAGTTGCTTCTACCGTGGGTCCGATTCTCTCAGATATTGAATCTACAGTTGGCCCAACCCGACCTCTGATTGTTTCTGAAAATTCGTCTGCCTTATGTCGGATCAAATCACTTTTTTCTAGTAAGTCAGCACGGGTTTCCTCTCCTGGTTTTGGAGCTATGAGTATTCCTATGACTGTGCCAATTATTCCACCTACAAGTAGACCAGTGGTGAATCCACTACCTTCATTAGCCATCGAGTACCTCCATGCAGTTGAGTGTTCAGTCGTCTTTATTGTAATTTGAGCCTGACAAAGCTCCCAGCGCTTTAATTATTCCTGATATGAATCCACCACTTTTGGCGGCGGAATCACTAACGGAGTCAGTTATGTTTTCAACCTTCTCTACAGTTCTTCTTACTGATTCAGATATGCGGTTAATCTTTTTTGCCGACACATATACAATGGCACATATGGTGACCATTGTGAGAATGAAGACTATGTTACTCACCATACTAATTATTTGTTCAAGATTGTATTCCATTTACACAAATACCTCAGATGCTTATGTCTTTGGGTAATCCTAACAAAAAACACCCGTGCTGTTCCCCGCACGGGTGTTTTTGATCCCTCTAAGGGTTATGCTTCCCGTTAATAATTACGGTTGAATTAGCATTCTAAGAGACCCTTCAGGATCCTTTTTCTGGGTTAATATACTGTGATTGTTTTTTTCTGCCCACATAATTAAATCATAAGTGTTCAGCACATCAGGTATTATGACTTCAACAATAGATTTGTCGTTACTGGTTATCTGTTCGCTTAGCGCGGCAATTATGCCAGCGCAGTTTTTCCCGGTGCCATCGACGACTATCCAGTCGGGCGCGCTTTTAAGAAGTGTCGTTTCCCCGCCATTATTCGCGCCGTAAACATCTACTTCGCCAGTTTCTCTTTTGTCCAATTCACTTTTAAATTCAGAGACTGATTCCCAGTGAACTCGAGAGTCTCTATCGCCCTTCTGGCATACTGCTCCTCTAACTCCCACTATATCGGGGTTTACTCTTGCGAGTTCATCCAAATCGCTCATTTTCAGGTGTCCTGATAAGGCCGTACTCATTCCCAGTTCTTTTCCTTCAAGAACCATTTCTTTGAGTCTCTCTTCAGGAATAAAATCAAATAGGTTCCTTCCATCTTTTACCAGGGTATCTAGAAGCCAGCCATCACAGTTACTTTCTTTCGCCAGTTTTATCATGAGATCAGGATCAAGTCCTCCGTCGTGGATTAGATTATCTGCGAAAAGTGATCCGATAAGCTTTGTATCGGTACCGTATAAAGCCTCTTTGGAGGCTTTGAGTGTTTCTAAAGCGACATCGTATTCACTTACCATGAATCCGACCTTGACTGATGTGGCTTCAAGACATCCTGCCGCATAAACAGCCATTGAAACAGTTCCGATTTGATCAGGAACCACTCCCAAAGTGACGCTTGCATGGTGGGCTGATGGAACTTCATTTCGTATCTGTTTAACCGTATTGGGATGTGCAGAACCTACAAGAGCTTCTTGGAGGTTCTTGACATCTACTATGTCCGCCCCACCTTTCAGTGCCTGTTTTGCTTCATAGAGGTCCTGGACGCTAACCATTAGAATCATATCTACACTACCTTATGTTTTTTTGGAAACCATTGGCATTCAAAAGGGCTTGCATTATTAGTTAATTAATTTCGAGCCGAAGATATGTCTTGAGCAAGATCTTCTTTTTCTTGATCAGTCAGATCTGTAAGAGGCATTCTGACGTGTCCTCCAGCCATACCCATTAATTCCCCCCAATACTTGCACATCGATGCAGGCAAAGCTCCGCCCATCTTTTTTACGGTGTATTGCCACCACTTATCAGACACCTTTTTTATAGGAGCAATATGCTGGTCATAGTACTCTTTGTCGAGGTCTCCTTGCATTACCTTTTCAATGAAGCTGACATAGTGGTTTCTCTCAGGGGTGTCAAACCGCCAGTCCGAAGTGTTGGCAAACATCACCTGCTGTTCAAAGCCTAATTCTTTACCTTTGTGGAATATCCATTCGTCAGGGGTACTTATTATTGCTCGATCGCCGATTTTTAAATGAGTTTCGATGGAAAGATCTTGATTGAAGCTAGCCTCTTTTACTCCAACCACATTTGGTATTTCACAGATTTCACTCAGCCCGTTAGAAGTCATGACAAGACCAAATTGGGGAGAGTTGTAGTACATGATCGCCAAATTAGTGTTGTCTGCTAGAGTTCTAACCCATTCAATCACTTGGCTTTCTAGTTTAGTCACAAAATAGGGCGCAGCGACGATCAATAGATCAAATCCTGTATGCTCGGCATGTTCTGCCAATTCAAGCATTTCCTTCATTGAGGTATGAGATACGTGAGCCCCAATCGGCCAGGTATCTCCGGCTTCGTCGCTTACGATGTCGTATACGTGCAAACGTTCTGCCTGAGTCAGGGTCCAGAATTCTCCCATGCCCCAGGTACATCCGGCTCCTCTAACACCGAGATCTTTTACGCGCCTGATATTTTTTCGCAGACCTTCTTCGTCTATATCGTCGTCAGGAGTGAATGGAGTCATCAGTGTTGACCATTGGCCCCTTAATGTTTCACGGGCCCATTCCATTGACTCAGATTTTGTGTATTCAGCCATTTACGACCACCTTAAACCAATATAGCGATTGTGGAATTTTTAACGAACGCGTGTAAGCCAACGATAATGATATTAAGCATGAGTTGAGGGTGTCAACGTAGACGGCCGCCAAACAAAGTCTTAGAAATACGTCACAGAGTTTTTATCTCTTTGTGGGGTATTAATCTTTCATTGAATGCTTATACTGAGTTCTTAGACATCGGGTACAGACATTCGCTTTTTGCATCACACCACCAATTTCGACGATAGCTCTCTGGATGTTCGGATGCCATCGAGTTCTAGTACGCCTTTTTGAGTGGCTCACATTGTTTCCGGATATACCTTTTTTATCACAAATCTGACAGATTGCCATTTTTCCATCTTGGACGCATTTAACGCCTCTTATAGCTATATAGATAAACTTTAGGGCTTCGCTAACAGTTCATCGCATACCGAAAAATATTCTAGTAGAGGCACATGAATGCGAAAAACCGCACTTAAGCTTACCATATTGGTCATCACATTAAGCTAGAAATGGCGTAGGATGCCCTTTAGAAATTATGATAATCAAATCTCCAAACTCAATTTTTTTTTATGACGCTTTCGTGGCTGCAACTACTTACTTCGAAAGACACATTGATTCTGTTAATGATCTAAATGTGTTTCCCGTTCCGGATGGAGATACGGGAACAAATATGTATCAGACGTTATTGGGGATAAAAAAACGTGTGACATATGATAGCGACTATTCTGTTCAGGATTTCGCAAAACTTGTATCCGATGCTGCATTATGGGAGGGTCGAGGCAACAGCGGTATCATTTTATCGCAAATATTTAAAGGTATATATCTTGGATTAAAGGATAAAAACCTGTCCGACCCGGATATTGTCTACTCTTGTTTATCGTGGGCGTTAAATAGCGCATATTCTTCTATTTCTAATCCCACTGAAGGAACGATATTAACAGCATTAAGGGATATTACTGAAGAAGCCAATCGTCATGCCGATACAGGATTATCTATCAGCGAGTTATTAGCTACTCTAGTGGAAAAGGCTGAAGAATCTGTCAGCAATACTCCTGAACATCTCAAGTTGTTGAAAGATGCTGGAGTGGTAGATTCAGGAGCTTATGGGTTGGAGATATTTCTTCGTGGTATTCATCTCTTCTTGTCTGGTGTAGATGTGGAGCACGTACATATAGAACCGCGAGTCCCTAGTAAAGGTGGAGAAGGAGTTCAAAACCTAATTAAAGATCATCAGCTCATCAAAGGAAATTATGGGTATTGCACTCAGTTTGTCCTCAAAATCAGAGTTGAAAGTGACGACGTAACAGAATTGTTTGTGGACATGGGGCATTCGTTGGTGGTGGCGGGGGATAGCAAAATTTACAGAATTCATATACATACTGAAACTCCAGGAAGGGTAATTAGCGCAGCTACAAATATTGGTTCTATATCTGGAGTTTCCATAGAGGATATGGAAACTCAATCTGATTCAATCCTGGATACTGAAATAGAGGAGTGGGGCAAGGTTGACAATCAAATTGGTGGCCAAACAGGTCTTGTAGTTGTGGCTGCAGGGTCAGGAATTGATCAAATATTTCGGGAAAATGGTGCTGCGGCGATTATTTCTGGTGGAAACAGCATGAATCCCAGTGTAGCAGATATAGTCACTGTTCTGGATTCTATACAATGCGACACATTGATTTTGTTGCCGAACAATAAGAATATCATTTCCACAGCTGAACAAGCGGCTGATTTATCCGAAACTTCAGTAATTGTTATCCCCACTAATTCCATTGCGGAAGGTCTTGAATGCTCGGCTGAATTTGACCCAAATACGCCAGCAAAGATAAATCAAAAACTTCTCTTGGAAGTGCTGGACAATGTGAAAACGATTTCGATCTTCAAAGCGGAGAAGACGGTTCAGATTGGTGATGTCAAGTTTCAGGCAGGATGCTACGGTGCGATTCTGGACGATTCCCCCCTTCCATTTCAAGGCACTGCAGCGGAAATCCTCTCACAGGCCCTAGAATTCTCCGAGGCATATGATAGTGATCAAATTACGATATTGTCAGGGGAAGATGTGACTGATTCAGAAAGGTTGGATTTGGAGAATCTGTTGGTTGAACAATTTGGGGACTTCTATTATGAGTCCATTCAAATAATAGAGGGGAACCAACCAAGTTATGACTACATCGTTGCCATGCTTATCTCTTGAACCTGCTTGAGGAAAAGTTTATGTCAACAATGAGACTTTTTACGGATTCTTATTGAATTCCAAGAAATTCCTATAAACTTGTTATATGCAGGGTCATTCACACATAGCCTCAGTCCTGGTCAGGATTCTGATTCAAGAGAAGGACGTTGGATACACTGATTCAGTAGTTATAGGAGGTTTAGATCAGTTTCTGACATCAAACTCTGATGTACTTTCTGCCATAGAAAATTTTCAGATGGTCTCATACTCTCGAATAACGCTTGCTGAACGGGAGACTTGGTCCACGAGAACTGTTAGTTTGCTTGAACCTTCAGCAAGAAAAACCGGACGAGTCAGTGGTAATAGGGCTAGAAATACTTCTCACGTAATAACTCTTCCTCTTGATTCAAACGTAAAGGATTTGAAGTTATACAACAGAGGAAAAATGTGGGATTTGCTCAAGGATGGATTCGGGATTGAAACCATTGGTGACCTGATATCTCACTTTCCGCATCGACATGATGACTATTCAGACGTAAGGAAGATAGGGTCATTAATTGCCGGAGAAAAGCAAAGTATATTGGCAACCGTCTGGGATATTTCCTTAATGCCTGGAAAAGGGAGAAGGAAAGGAAGGGTTGTTGTTACGTTTTACGACGAAACCGGTAGTATCAAAGTGACTTTATTTGGACAGCAATGGGCGATCAGGGATTTACAGCCGGGCACTGAAGTAATGCTGAGTGGAGATGTTTCCAATTTTGCCGGGAGGTTGACTTTTGGCTCACCTGTTTATGAGGTGTTAGCCCGCGGGGAAAAGAATCTTCACACTGGTAGGTTCGTTCCTATATATCCTATGGTAGCTGGTATTAATGGCAAGAGCCTTAGAAATGTTGTAAGAACGGCATTAGCTTCTGCGGTGGATAAAATCGAAGAATTTCTGCCCAATTCCGTATTAGAAAGAACCGGACTTATGAGGTTGTCAGAGGCGATAGCGAGATATCACTATCCAAATAATTACAAGGCTTTGCTGGATGCGAGGAGAAGATTAGCTTTCAATGAGTTTTTTTTGATGCAGTTGGTTGCTGAAAAGAGAAAGAGTGAATGGAAAAGGGACAAATCTTCTATACCGCTTCCGTCGAGTGAAATTGTCTCTAACTTTATATCCTCTTTGCCATTTGTTCTCACCTCCGGCCAAACTACTGCCCTACAAGAAGTGCTAAAGGACATCGGTTCCTCAGTGGCGATGAGGAGGCTTCTTCAAGGTGATGTTGGTAGCGGAAAGACTGTGGTTGCTGCCGCTGCTATGCTTTGTGCTGCCGCCAACGGCCTACAGTCAGCTATTATGGCGCCGACTGAAATTCTAGCGGAACAGCACTATTTGACCATAACCAATCTCCTTGGATCTGAATCCCCGGAGGGACGTGACTTCATGCATATTCAGATTGAGGGCACCTCTCGCACGTTGACCCTAGCTTTGCTGACAGGAAGTATGTCAAACAAAGAAAAAAAGAACATCCAAACCGCTGTTTCTTCTGGAAAAGTAGATATTGTGGTCGGGACTCATTCACTATTGCAGGAGGCACTTAATTTTCCCAAACTGGGTTTAGTTGTAGTGGATGAGCAACATAGGTTTGGGGTTATGCAGAGAAACCTGTTACAGGAAAACGATCCCCGTCCTCATTTGCTGGTAATGTCAGCGACTCCTATTCCAAGATCTCTTTATTTAGTGTTGTTAGGTGATCTAGATTTGTCTGTGATTGATGAATTGCCCGGGGGAAGGAAACCTATCCAGACTGTGGTAGAGCCATCTCAAAGGCGTGTCAACGTATATAACGTGATAAGGCAGGAGGTTGAAAAGGGAAGACAAGCCTTTATTGTTTTTTCACTTATTGATGGATCTTCAGCCATTGAAGCTAGAGCCGCTGTTGAAGAGCATTTGAGATTATCAACCCAGGTGTTTCCGGAACTGACAGTTGGTTTGCTACATGGAAGGATGACACTAAAAGAAAAAGAAATTGTAATGGAAAGCTTTCGAGAAGGGTCATTGCAAATTCTCATTACAACCGCTGTGGTGGAAGTAGGTGTAGATGTACCGAATGCTTCTGTTATGTTCATCGACGGTGCGGACAGATTTGGGCTCGCCCAGATGCATCAATTTAGGGGACGTGTAGGCCGTGGGGCGCATCAAAGTCTGTGTATTCTAATGGCCGAAAATCCAGGAGAAAACGCCATTGCTCGTATGGATGCGCTTAGAAAAAACCCTAGTGGATTTAGGTTGGCCCAAATTGATCTAGATCTTCGAGGCCACGGTGATTACATTGGTACAAAACAAAGTGGTGCCCCTTTATTTAAAGTTGCTGAAATAGAAAGGGATTCAGACCTGATATCTTTAGCCAAAATTGAAGCCGCCAGGATATTGGAAACTGACCCAGACCTCAAGGACCCATCTAACTCTCCGCTTTATAAAAAATATCAAACCGAAATAACCGACTTATACGGACAGGTTAGCTAAAACCAGATCTTTGAGGGCTCTAGCTGCTGTGAAATAGGTTTAAGAATGATCCTTTTCGAAACCACTCTATTTGAGTTTCGCTATAAGTGTGATTGAGTCGAATAGTTTCTGAGGTTCCGTCCGAATGATGGATTATGCAGTCGACCTTTTCCCCAGGGGATAGAGCGGAAAGACCTGTTATATCCACTCTATCAGTTTCTTTGATTTTGGAATAATCATCGCGGTCATCAAAAGTCAGAGCGAGCAAGCCCTGCTTCTTTAAATTAGTTTCATGTATTCTGGCAAAACTCCTTGCAATGACAGCCGATCCACCAAGTAGCCTAGGAGACAGAGCAGCGTGTTCTCTACTGCTTCCTTCACCATAATTATCATCACCTATGACGATCCATTTTTGACCAGATGCTTTGTAAGCTCTTGCATTTTGAGAAATAGATCTTCCTGATTCACCACTTATTGCATTGGTGGCTTTTCCTGTTTCTTCCGTAAAAGCGTTGACTGCACCCATGAACATATTGTCAGAAAATTTATCAAGATGCCCTCGAAGGCTTAGCCACACGCCGGCCGGAGAAATATGGTCTGTGGTACATTTGCCTTGTGCCTTTAATAAAACGACGGCATCAGTTATATCTTCTCCATCCCACGCATCCCATGGTTTGAGAATTTGTATGCGGTCACTATTGGGGTCTACATCCACGGTAACTTTGCTTCCGTCGTCCGGTGGTGCAAAAAATTGCTGTCGACCCCCTTCAAAATTATCGGAAGGGACCTCTGGTGCCTGGGCGGGGGGATTCAGTTTGAAGTATGTTCCATCTTCACCCTGAAGCTCGTCTGTAATAGGATTGAAGGATAGAGAGCCTGCCAGAGCAAAAGCAGTTGTTACTTCAGGACTGGCAATGAAGTTCATAGTTGTCTGTTGTCCATCGTTCCTGGCAGGGAAGTTTCTGTTGTAGGATGTCACGATGGAATTAGGCTTTGTGGAATCGTTTTGAGACCTTTTCCATTGGCCTATACATGGACCACATGCATTAGCCAAAACTGTGGCTCCAATTGAACGGAGAGATTCCATCTGACCGTCACGTTCTATAGTGGCCCTGACACGCTCTGAGCCAGGGGTAACCATCAGAGGGACTTTTGCTCGCGCTCCTTGAGTAATAGCCTGGTTCGCTACATCGGCCGCTCTGCTCATATCTTCGTAGGATGAGTTTGTGCAACTGCCAATTAATGTGGCCGAGACGTCGTCTATAAAGTCATTCGATTCATCATCCACTTCATGAGCTAATTGTGACAAAGGACGTGCACGATCGGGCGAATGGGGGCCAACAACGTGCGGTTCTAGCGCCGAGAGGTCTATTTTCACCAATACATCGAAATACGATTCGGGGTCATCTACCACCTCTTGGTCTGGTGTCAGAAGTTCTTTGTTTTCGTTGGCAAGTTGTGCCAAATCCTCGCGGTCTGTAGCAGACAGATAACGTGCCATTCTCTCATCGTAGGGAAATATTGAAGTTGTAGCACCCAGTTCTGCCCCCATATTAGTGATGGTTGCCTTCCCCGTGCAGCTTATTGAATGCGCTCCAGGGCCGAAATATTCTATAGTGCTATTGGTTCCCCCAGAAACAGTAAGATGCCCAGCTAGGTAAAGGATGACGTCCTTGGGAGCGGTCCAACCACTCATTTTCCCTATGAGTTGTACCCCTATTTTTTTGGGATAGAGTACTTCCCAAGGTAGTCCGGCCATTACTTCGACTGCATCGGCTCCCCCAACTCCCACTGAGAAGGATCCTAGTCCACCACCGTTGGGAGTATGAGAGTCGGTACCTATTATGACTGACCCAGGAAATGCGTAGTTCTCCAAGTTTACCTGATGGATTATTCCCGCTCCTGGGCCCCAGAATCCGGCACCGTACTTTGCCGCGGCTGATTTTAGGAAGTTATACACTTCATCATTCTCGGCAAGAGATTCCTTTAAATCCTGCACACCCTCATTCCGAGCCTGTATCAAATGGTCACAATGAATTGTCGTTGGGACAGCAACTGTTGGTTTCAGGGTTTGCATGAATTGAAGCATTCCGGTTTGTCCCAACACATCTTGAAGCATTACTCTGTCAGGCCTGATGTTCAAGTAGCTGGAGCCCGGTATTAGCTCTTGACTTTGCGCGTCATCTAGGTGTGAAAGAAGCACCTTATCGGCAAGTCCCAGCGGACGGTTTAGACGATCCCTGAGGGTAGATATATTTTCAGACATACGTTTATAGGTGGCAGCAACAAAGTCAGGTGTTGAATCTATATTCCTCATAGTAGGTACTCCCATCAATTACCGTAAAAATCAGGGCCCGGAAGGTCTAGCTAGACATCCCGGGCCGGTGGTGTAAATAGACCGCTCTAACGATTGTGGCGGATTGGATTTTTCTTTCTTAGAATCCTAGCGAAGGATTCAGGGTGGCTTGTTTTTATCTTTCCTGTCCAAAATATTCGTAGTTTAGGTCCGTATATTTATCCCAGTCTGCAGGGACGTCATCCTCGGCAAATATTGCAACGACTGGGCATACAGGTTCACAGGCTGCACAATCGATGCACTCCTCCGGGCTGATCAGAAGCATCTTGTGCTCCTCTGCCTCGTAGATGCAGTCTACGGGACAGACGTCTATGCAAGCTCTATCGAGCACGTCAATACAAGGTTCGGCAATGATATATGTCATCTTAGTCAGGTGCCTCCTACGCAAATATGTGGAAATTTCAGTTTGGTAGTCCACTGACTACGGCAAACCTTGGCAATTATATATGGTGAGTATTGCCGTATCAAGAAAAAATCGTATTTATTGAATACAAATATCTTTAATATGTAACTCCATTTCTCTTTAACTCATCTATATCTAGTGGTGTGTATCCGAGATTAAGAAGTATTTCGGAAGTATGTTCCCCAAGTGCAGGAGAAGCTGATTGCGCCTTTAGCGGCGTGCCGCTCATTTGGACCATAGGTCCCAGCATTCGTATTTTGCCAGCGAGACTATGCTCTAGTTCTACCACCATGTCATTTGCAAGAACCTGATCATCATCTAATAACTCTTCAACAAATCTAACTGGTCCAGCAGGTACACCTGCGATGTCAAAAATTGACAACCATTCTTCCGTAGTTTTGGAGGACATCTTTCTTTTGGCAACTTTTTGAAGCGAAGCTATCTTTTCGATCATTTCCGGACTTTCAGGGTCATATCCTTCTTCAAATCTGGGGTCTTGCAGGTCAATTGCATCAGCCGCTTTTTTTCTTAAATGGTTGCTGAGGCAACCCAATGCGATAACGCCATCGGATGTTTCATAAGTAGTGTAGTAGATTCTGAAAGCCGCTGTATTACCACTTGAAGCACCACTTAGATCCTGTTGCTGCTTAAGTATGGTTTCATAGGGTATGCCTGCTTGGCGAAGGGTTGATAGTTCTTCAATAAAATCCAGTCTTGCCTGTTTTGTATATTCGTCTAATTCAAAAAAACTTCCTTGCATTGCGAGGGCAGTCCCTAACAGGGTAGTATCGATTTTTTGTCCTTTTCCCGTTCGTTCCCTGGAAAAAAGTGCTGCACAAATTGACCAGGCTATGGCAATTCCGGTTCCGTAATCTGCAACGGCTGTGGCACTAACTTGTTGTGGGACTCCCTCGACAATTTTATTGTTTGCTGCTAGAAGACCACTTACGGCTTGAACCACTATGTCGTATCCAGGCCTGTGACTATTCGGTCCTTTTCTTCCAAACGCTGTATTGTCACAGTAAATTATTTGAGGGTTTATAGCTGATAAAGTCTCATAGTCGATTCCAAGGCTTTTAGGAACGTCAGGCCTTGCGTTGATAATAACGACATCTATGGTGTTAATAAGTTTTTGTAGAATGGTAATAGCTTTAGGGTCCTTTAGATTTAGTGGAAGGCTTTTCTTTCCCCTGTTGAGACCCATATAGGTTCTACTTTCTTTTGGCAGAAATTGACTGTGTAGACGCCATGGTTCACCTTCCACAGGCTCCACTTTTATTACATTAGCTCCCATGTCACTCAATAACATCCCACCAAAAGGCGCCGCTATAATCTGAGTAAATTCCAGTATATTTATTCCGTTTAATGGTCCAGGCATTCCCAGATTTCTCCAATTAAAGTTTTTTAGGCTGAAGCAAAAAAATATGGAATATTTTCCGCTAGTATTGTCATCGGACACCGACCAGAGTCTAAATCAAATATACTATTATTGGGTGCAAGAGGTTAGAACTTGGTAGTCAGTATTTAATCAATTCTAACGAAATTATGGTTTAAAGGTTTGGATTTTCAACAAGGGAAAATATATTAGCAATGACTTCTCGAACTTCTTGGCACGCTGATCACCCCCCGGCTTGTACGTGTGCAAAATGCCAAGAGAGTGGGCGTATCAAGAATACCGCTGGCCGAAAGATTGGGCGAAATGAAAAATGTCCTTGTGGTAGCGGTCGGAAATATAAAAAGTGCCATGGCCCTTGAGGTTTCTTAATATCCTCGTCAGAAATTGTTTTATTAGTTCTCTCTGCTCAAACTATTTTATTTGGACCAGCAATCATTGGAGCCCTTGCATTGGTTTTTATCAATGGGGGGAGTTTTATTCACAAGTAAAAATAATCAAATAGAAGGGCAGTGGCATGAAAATCTCCTCGATAAAAGCAATACCTTGGTCCCCGGACCAAACTCCGGACGCCTACGGAGTATTAGCCTCACGTAATTTCGTCGCTGTTAAGGTGGAGACAGACGAAGGAATAACAGGTTGGGGAGACGCTACCGTAGGACCTCTAAGTGTAGCCAACATGGTAGAAGAGCTTGGCGAAATAATTTTGGGTGAAGATCCAGCCCGGATTGATTATCACTGGGAAAGACTTTATCACCTTAATCATGTTCAGGGTGGGCCAATACAGCTTTCTGCAATCTCCGGGATAGAAATGGCATTGTGGGATATTAAGGGTAAATCTCTGGGCGTACCAGTATACGAATTACTTGGAGGAAAGTTTAGGGATCGGATCTGGACGTATGGCAGATGGGATGGTATTACACCAGAGGCTGCAGTTGAACACGCTCTTACTGAAAAATCCAAGGGCCTTACAGCACTTAAGGGAGATCCGTTCGACCATAAAGGGCTCTTTATCAGTTATGAAGCTGAAAGAAAAGCGGTGGACACCCTAGCCGCCGTTAGGGAAGCTGTCGGAAATGATATGGAATTATTAGTTGAATGTCATGGGCGTCTTGCACCATCATCAGCAATCAGAATTGCTAATGAGATGGAACAATACCGCCCTTTTGTTTATGAAGAACCCGTTCCTTGGGAGAACCTTGATGCCCTTCAACGAGTTGCAGAGGCAGTTAACATACCAATTGCTACAGGTGAGCGCTTATACACTAAATGGGATTATGCTCAGCTTCTTAACCGGAATATAGTTGCCATGATTCAACCAGACATAATACAGGGAGGCGGGATTTCAGAGATGAAGAAGATAGCAGCGATGGCAGCGGCACACTACGTGGGATATCAGTCCCATGCCATACATGGGCCTATGGATGTATGTTCAGCTCTGCATATAGCTGCCTCTATTCCTAATTTTATGATAAATGAAGGTGGAAACTATTTCAGTTGGATGGCAATAGCAGAAGATATGGTGATGGGTGAGTTCCCTAATTTGGCTGATGGTTATGTGTCCGTACCTACAAGCCCTGGGCTTGGGGTTGCAATGAATGAGGATTGGTTGGAACAACACCCGCCAGTAGAAACCCGATCTCAACCGGGTAACGCAGTATGGGCTCAGCAGGAAGGAAGGCTACCTTCAAAACAATTTGAGCAGTGGAATCCTTAGTTTGTCAAAAGGGGTCTCAGAAAGATTAGGCCATGCCTAAATAACTGTCACCACTGACTTATATACCCACGTTTCCATCGTATTCAGAAACATCACACTGAAAACTTTGAAAAACGGAGAACTGGGCAAGTCACCATAGAAGAGCCTTCCGAGAATATTTCTTATCCTGCGGTGAATGAAAAGCTGTCGTCCAATTGTCGCACTGCACTATTTTGAGAAAGTGCGGTGGAGGGTTAAAAGAGGGGGTTATAGTCGCGAATGAGTGGTAGCGGGGGCAGGACTCGAACCTGCGACCTTTGGGTTATGAGCCCAACGAGCTGCCGCTGCTCCACCCCGCGTCGATAAAATTACTGAATTTCTGTCTTGAGCAACAAGTGCTTGCAATAGCTATGCCTTAATAAGGGTCAAGTCCTCGGCCGATTAGTACCGCTCAGCTGAAGCAATTACTTGCCTTACACCTGCGGCCTATCAATCCTGTAGTCTTCAGGGGGCCTTACTTGTGGCCGAAGCCACAATGGGAAATCTCATCTTGAAGTTGGCTTCGCGCTTAGATGCCTTCAGCGCTTATCACATCCAGACTTGGCTACCCGGCGATGCTCCTGGCGGAACAACCGGTACACCAGAGGTCTGTCCTT
>CAJWWP010000012.1:0-41075 GCA_913048525.1 uncultured Chloroflexota bacterium | reverse complement strand
GAACAGGCACGTAAGCTAGAAGACTCTATAACGTAAACGATGGAATGTTTGTTGTATCTTGGTATTTTCGATGAATTTGAAAGAAACACTTAATGCCACGGGAGAGACCCTTATAGAAACAGGCTCTCCCGATGCTCAACTTGAAGCGGAAGTATTGATTCGACATGTCTTACGAATTGATAGGGCGACCTTCCTTAGAGATCTAGAAGAGCCTGTTACTGAATATGATAGGGAACGTCTGGATGGTCTTGTGGCGAGAAGACTTCGCCGGGAGCCTTTGAATTACATTACAGGTTTCCGGGAATTTTATGGCTTGAGTTTTGAGGTGTCAGATGGTGTTCTTATCCCGAGACAGGAGACAGAACTACTCGTTGATACTGTAATTGCTCTTGCTCGATCACGTCCAAAATCTGAAATGAAAATATGTGATGTTGGTACTGGAAGTGGTGCAATAGCCATTTCACTTGCAGTGCATCTTCCTTCTGCAGAAATCATGGCTACTGATATAAGCCAGCGCGCATTGGATATAGCAGATTCTAACAGGCGTACACACGGGGTATATAACCGAGTCGCTTTACGCTGTGGCAATTTACTGGAACCAATAGATTATAAACCTGAAATTATAGTTTCTAATCCCCCATATATACGGGAAGGAGACTTGTTGTTTCTTCAACCGGAAATCCAGTACGAACCTCGCGTGGCTTTGGACGGAGGGACAGATGGATTGGAACTTATTCGCGGTCTTCTTAGTCAGTCTCTAGACAAAGTTTCATCCACCGGAGCGATATTGTTCGAGATAGATGCTGCCCAAGAAAATTCTGCAAGAATACTCTCAAGAGAATATTTTCCCAATTCCGAGATATCAGTACTTGATGATCTCTCAGGAGACAGCAGGGCTATTTTGATCGAAAAATTTAGCCAATAAAGGATTTGTGGAGGTAGGGTTATCCTAATCCCAGTTGGTAATGCTTACCTTCAGTTTTGATCGAGGGAGCTATGACGATCTCTGCAGAATGCATTTCTTTCACATTCATGGCTCCAACCATTCCCATGCAGGCTTTAAGGGCACCGATAAGGTTTTGGGTTCCGTTTGAAACAGATGAGGGTCCAAAAAATAATTGTTCCAATGTACCTTTGGTGCCAACCTCTACTCGTGTTCCCCTTGGTAATGCTGGATGTGGGCTAGCCATCCCCCAGTTGTACCCTTTTGCTGGTGCCTCTACCGATTGTGCGAGGGGGGTTCCAATCATAACCGCGTCCGCGCCACTGGCGATTGCTTTGCATAGCTCACCCCCAGTTCTTATGCCGCCATCTGTAATAATAGGAACGTATCTCCCACTACTATTAAAATAATCGTCTCTCGCTTGAGCGCAATCCATAGTAGCTGTCACCTGTGGAACTCCCACGCCTGTGACTTCCCTTGTTGTGCAAGCAGCACCCGGTCCAACCCCAACAAGTAGTCCGTGGATTCCCGTCTCCATAATTTCAGTGGCTACGTCGTAACCCACGCAGTTTCCTACTAACACAGGTACGTTTACCATCTCAAGAAGTTGTGGAAATTGCAGACCTTTAGTGCTAGTGGAAGAGTGTCTTGCTGTAGTTACAGTTGACTGGACCACTAACATGTCTGCTCCCGCTTCCACAGCTAAAGGACCAAACTTCTTTGTAAATGCAGGGGTTATCGAAACTGCGCAGTAAGCTCCAGTTTTCTTGATTTCTTCTACCCTCTCCCCTATCAAACTTTCTTTGATTGGTTCAGAATATACTCTTTGCATAACAGTAGTGACATTTTCTCTAGATGCCGCCGCGATCTCTTCTATTGATTCCTGGGGATTGTCGTAGCGGGTTTGAACACCTTCCAGATTCATTACGCTCAATGCCCCTTGCCGGTGCATTTCTCCCGCGAAAGCTGGGCTAGCAACAGCGTCCATCGCTGAGCCTAGCACAGGTATGTCGGTGGTCACATTTCCAACGGAGAATTCAGTGTTAACCATTTCTGGATTTACTGTAACGGAACCGGGCGCTATCGCTACCTCATCAAATCCGTATACTCTTCGTAACTCCCTGAAATTGGTCATTATTACTGATCCTCCGTCTTGTGAAAATACCGGTGGGTCTAAAAAGAGAAGGGCCTCCGACTTTTGGGTCGGAGGCCCTTTACCACTTAGGTTTCTATTCTTGCACTTGTGCTTGCTTGCTGCCCCGATGTGTAAGTGAGTTGTTGGCGTTCTTCTATTAGGTGAAATCTTGTGACACGACAAACATAAGAGTTGAACGCTGTTGCGGCTTCAGTAACCCTAGATGCCAACGCCTATCCTTAAGGAACTTAAACACATGTTACAAATCCTGAGCCAACTACCTGACTCTTTCGATAAGATTAAGTGATGATATGGGGGTCTCAACTAAGTGTCAACAGGGTATAGTGCCTAATAAATGTTATTACCTAATTGACATGTTAAATACGGGATATATCCTCTGATGGAATTAAAAGAGCGTATAAGAAACCTTGCCCTTGCCAAAGGCTTTGATCTAGTTCGATTTACTAGCGCCGAACCATTCGTTGAGGATGAGAGTGCCTCGATTAAGAGAATAAGAAATGGGCACATGGATGGTTATTCTTGGTACACAGAAGCTCGTGTCCGTAAGATGAACCGTCCAATGGATCTTTTGGATGGGGCTAAGTCTGTTATTTCGTTGGCTGTTAGTTATCTTGGAGATAGTCCAGAAAACCCCAGGGCGAACTACGGTAAAACTGCTAGATATTCATGGGGTGATGATTATCATGCCACCATCAAAGCCAGGATAAAGGAGTTTACAAATTCTTTAAAAGATATTGTGGGACCAAATGTTAGAACACGGGCTTTTGTAGATGATGGGCCTATGAATGATAGGGCGTCGGCTCGTCGTTCAGGCTTAGGGTGGGTGGGGAAGAATACTAATGTGATATCCCCTCGTTTTGGATCGTGGATTTTACTTGGTCAGGTGGTGACCGATTTACATCTTGAGCCGGATGCTCCTCTAAAAAAGACATGTGGATCCTGTGTGAGGTGTATAGATGATTGTCCAACTGGAGCTATCGTAGCTCCATATGTTATAGACAATACCAAGTGCATTTCCTATCTCACGATAGAGCTTAAAGGTTCTATACCTATAGAACTTCGTTCACTGGTGGGTGACTGGGTTTTTGGATGCGATATTTGCCAAGATGTTTGTCCCGTTAATCGTAAGGCAGAATCCGGTAAAACGGCCCTATCAGGGGACTTTAAGCAACGACCTGGCTTTGCCACACCAGACTTGTTGGCCTTACTGGAGTTGGATCAGAAAACATTCAGTAGGATTTATAAAAATAGTCCAGTAAAGCGAGCAAAAAGAATCGGACTTCAGAGAAACGCATGTGTGGCTTTGGGGAACAATGGTGACAGTAGTGCTGTTCAGCCTTTAATTAAGGCTTTAAAAGGATCTGAGTCATTGATCAGGGGTCACGCTGCTTGGGCCCTAGGGAAATTCGCAGAATCTGGTGATTGTAAAGCGCTTGAGGCACTGCAATCTGCACGAGATAAAGAAAACGATGATGATGTGTTATTTGAAATAAAACTTGCCTTATCTTCAATGGGAACAACTCGGTGACTGTGATATGTCTGGAAAGATTTATGTGGTCAATGTTGGCACCAACGCCTCTCACTCGTTTTGCAGTCCCATTTTTGAAGATGGAACCTTTGAATTCATACCTATACCAGAAGATAGGCAAATAGAAGCAGCTCATGGTGTCAAATACCGCGATTTGAGATCATTTTATAGGCCTACTGAAGACCTATCGAAGTATATCCCTGATCGATTTCTGGACATAACTACCCATAATGATCCTGAATTTGACTCCCTCACATATGGGGATAACTGTGATGTAAATGCTAGAGCTCAAGCTCTAAAAAGCGTGAAACGAGGGGATTTTCTTCTTTTCCTGGCGCGTCTTCAGAAATATAAAAAAGATGCGCTTGAAGCGATACCAACTAAAGAATTCGGATTTTATTTTGTCGGCTTCCTACACGTGGATAGTGTTTATGGGTCCGTTATCAATCCGTTGTCAAAATTGCAGATGGAAGCTATTAATCTGAACGCCCATGTGAGACGAGCGATGACAGATGATTCATTATGGGATTCGTTCTGGGTCTTTTGTGGATCTTCTTGGTCAAGGAGGTTTGAAAAAGCGATTCCTGTGACTAAAGAACTTTGCAGCGAGGTTTTTGCTTCAGCAGATGGTTCTCCTTGGCGTTGGGACAGCGGACGTACTGAACTACAGATAATAGGGTCCTACACTAGGACTTGTAGATGTGCTATCGACCCTTCCACTATTGAAGGTCAGGAGAGATATGCTGCCCTATGGAATTGGATAAACCGGTTCTCGCACTAACGTGCGATGTCAGGGAAAAGTCGAAAGATTCATCCTCTATGAAATAAGTACATATTTACAATTATCGGACGGTAACTGATACTACGATTCACCGAAATGACTCACGAATTCTCTAAGGTGATTTAGTCATGGCAAAAATAGGAATGTGCGTATCTCGAAAAATCATAGAGGCGGTTGATGCCTGTGTTGAATTCGGATCAGAGCTGGCCTTAGATGATGTGACGTTTTCAGTTATGTCTGGAACTATGACGGGTGTTGTCGGACCTAACGGGGGAGGGAAGAGCACTCTCTTTAATGCTCTTGCAGGGGTTCAGGAACTGGCTCATGGTTCTATATACATAAATGGTAAATCTCCCAAAGATGCTCGAGGAGAAGTAGGATATGTGCCCCAGAGGGAGCGGGTTAATTGGAGGTTTCCATTATCAGCCCGTGATGTGGTTTCTCTGGGAAAAACTGGACGGGCTTCCCTGTTTGGCCGATCGACCCCGGCAGCCGAACGATCTATAGAGGAATCTCTTCGAAGAGTAGAAATGTGGGATCTAAGGGATGTTTTGGTAGATAAAATGTCAGGAGGACAGAGGCAACGAGTATTTCTTGCTCGGGCCCTCGCTCAAGGGGCGGGCATCTTGTTGCTAGACGAGGCTTTCAGTGGGGTTGATGTGGGGTCCCAGGAAGGCCTTGTTGAGGTTCTAAAGGTTTTGAGGGATGAAGGTAAGTGCGTTTTAATGGCCACTCATGATCTGAACACCTTGGCCGACAGATTTGATGAAGTTATTTGTTTGAATCGCCACGTCTGTGCTCAAGGTACGCCAGAAACGGCTTTCACCCCTAGTGTGCTCGAAGAATTATATGGTCCACATGGTTCAATGTTTGCCGACCATTGGCAGGGGCATCATGGCCATGAAGGTCACAATCCTGATCATGAACCCGGAGAAAATCCGACATCTCTATAAACAATGACTGAAATTTTCTCTGTTTTCATAAATCCCTTTGAATACTCTTTCATGATACGTGCTTTGGTTATATCTGTATGTGTCGGAGTGATGTGCCCACTGCTTGGAGTTTATGTAGTAAACAGAGGTTTGGGGTTCATGGGAGATGCCATGGCTCATTCAGTACTCCCAGGTATGGTCCTGGCATTTATTCTTGGGGTTAGTCCATTTTTGGGTGCAATCCCAACGGGTATAGCAGTTGCTTTGGCTATAGGTTACTTGGGGAAGAATTTCAGAGTGTCTGAAGATACGTCAATAGGGATATTGTTTGCAGCCCTTTTTTCAATTGGTCTGGTTATGATTTCTTTATCCAAAGGTTTATCTGTAAGAGTTGAGGATATATTGTTGGGGCAGATTCTAGGCGTTTCGAACACTGACGTAGTAATAACATTCAGTTTGGCGGTCCTGGTTCTCATTATCATCGCTGCGCTCCATAGGCAATTGGTGTTCACCAGCTTTGATCCACTTGGTGCGACCGTAATCGGACTACCAACACGTTTGTTGGATTATCTGCTTTTAGGTTCTCTATCAGTTGTAATAGTCGTGTCTCTTCAGGCGGTAGGAATAGTTCTAGTTGTAGCTATGTTGATAACACCGGCTGCTGCCGGGGCTTTGATAGCTCGCAGATTTACGAGAGTAATGGCGTCAAGCGTAGTTATTGGTGTTTTCTCAGCCGTATCTGGGCTATATCTGGCATATCATCTTGATATTCCTTCTGGTCCTTCTATGACGCTGGTTGCAACTGGCATTTTCGTTTTGGCCGTTATTTACAATCAAATACGAAGTGACTAATGACAGCAGTATTAAGACTATTCAAACTGCCAACTCACTGAAGGGATGAGTTGCTTCCTGCCGCTATTGCAAGTTATTTCAACTAGGGTTTGAGGTATCAAGTGATAGACTCTCTTAAACGTCTTTAATCCTATGTAATACAGAAAGTTTTCTCGGTGACCAGTTCGAAAAACCCTAGAGTTAGTAACGAATCTAACGATGAGTCTGGAAAGTTAAATTCCGAATCATCGCCTCCCATTGATCAATCCAGCGGAAACCACAAATTTCATATTTTTTATGGCTGGTGGATCTGCATGGGTGGCGCGTTCGTTATGGCTATGTCGTCAGGTATAAATTTTCACGGCTTTGGTAACTTCATAATTCCTCTAAATCGAGAATTTGGTTGGAACCGTACTATTATCTCCTCCATAGTCTCATTAGCACGATTAGAAGCCGGGTTTATTGGTCCATTAGAAGGTTGGGTTGTCGACAGAATAGGTCCCCGAAAGCTGATGATTATTGGAATACCTATTATGGGTATTGGATTTGTCCTTCTAAGCAGAGTCACTGGCCTCTTTACATTTATGGTCGTCTACATACTTGGTGTGAGTCTCGGTAACAGTGTAGGAATGCACACTCCTGCATCTGCGGCAGTGGCTAATTGGTTCAATAAAAAAAGAGGATTAGCATTTGGAATAATGTGGTCTGGAGTTGGAATTGGGGGCCTCATCGTTCCCGCCTTGGGTTGGCTTATTGATGAGTATGGTTGGCGAGAGGCATCTGTCTATGTTGGAGTTTTTGTTATTGTCGTTGGAATTCCTGTAGCGATGCTAATGAGGCACAGACCCGAACAGTACGGAATGCTGCCCGATGGCGATAAGCCTGTCGCCTCTCAATTGACAGGTGATGGAGGTAGCATTCGGGTCGATCTTTCGCAGGATTACACTGCCGCAGAGGCACTTCGTACCTCAAGTTTCTGGTATCTATCTTTATCAATAATGTCTCGATCTCTGGTCACAGGAGGAGTTGGTCTCCATCTTGTTCCTTATTTTATTGGCCTTGGTGCACAACCCATAGAGGCTGCCACTTATGCTGGTTCTGTTGGACTGATGAGTATTCCGGGACGATTCGGTCTTAGTTACTTAGGTGACTATTTCAATCGTCGTTACGTTATGGTTGTTTGCTTACTTGTGATGACATTAGCAATCATTCTTCTTGCTCGTGCAGAGTCAATCACAGAGTCTATACCGGCTATAGTTGCATATTCCATTGGGCAAGGAGGAATATCAGTGATTCCCCAAGCATTGATCGCAGATTACTTTGGACGCAGAGCCTTTGCTACGATATCCGGATTCAGAAGTACCATACAAATGATTGGAATCATTATTGGTCCTGTAATATCTGGATACGTCTATGATTCCACTGGGAGTTACGAAAAAGCATTTCTTGGTTTCGCCGCTGCCTCGATTGCCTCGATGATCTTGGTCCTAATGGCGCGCCATCCGGGTGCAGCACCCAGGTAAAGATTCGGTATCGTATTTCATTTAAGCGGGTCATAAATGCAAATTCTGCCTTAAGTTGATGTTGTGGTAACATCCTTCCCTGAACTGAAAGCTAATGTGGTTACATTAGGAAATTGAGCAGTCAGCTGGGGGAGCTTGGTTTATCCAGGCTGAGAGGGCAACAAACAGGTTGTCGACCCCTTATTACCTGATCTGGATAATTCCAGCGTAGGGAAAGCCTGTAAATCCAAGCAGCTGCCCCTTAACCGGATTATCCGATAACAAGAGGGGCCTCTTTGGACTCTAAAAGAGAAAACAACCTTAAAGAAAAGGTTATCGAGGTTGTAAATTTATCTCGCCGCATAGGACGTGATCGAGACTACCTTGATGTTCTCGCTAATGTCGATTTTTACGCGAGGCGAGGCGAGGTAGTTTCAGTTATTGGCCCCAGCGGGTGCGGCAAAAGCACCTTTCTAGACATTCTGGCTGGTCTGGAGCGTCCAGACTCTGGGACAGTCAAAATTCGAGGTCTCGACACCGAGAATTTGCTTGGAAGCGTTGGATATATGCAACAGAAGGATCTCTTGCTTCCCTGGCGGACCGTGATGAACAATGTCATTCTCGGACTAGAGATGCAAGGTATATCCAAAAAAATTGCACGCCGACAAGCCACGGAGCGCATGCATTCTTTTGGACTCAGTGGTTTTGAGGACCAATATCCATATGCTCTGTCAGGGGGTATGCGCCAGAGAGCTGCCTTCTTGCGCACAATTTTGACTGATACATCCGTGTTGCTATTAGATGAACCGTTTAGTGCTCTGGATGCTCTAAACAGGTCTCACATGCAGGAATGGCTATTAAATTTACTCGAGAGTTATGACGACAAAACAGTTGTTTTAGTAACCCATGATGTGGAGGAGGCTCTGTTTCTTTCCGACCGAATCTATGTAATGTCTCCCAGACCAGGTCGTATTGAGGTGGTCGAGCAAATGGAATGGGACCGACCTCGGAGCAGAAGCTTATTTAGCACTCAACAATTTGCCGATACCAAGTCTCGCATTCTGTCTTATTTGCTGGCTAGTGAGGCTGTGTTGTGAGAAAAGTGTTAGTTCCCGTTATGGAATGGCTACCAGCAATGGGTATTGTTGTTACCATTCTTGTCGGCTGGGAAATATTTGTGCGAGTTTGGAATATAGCGGACTGGCTTCTTCCTGCTCCATCTGCAATTGGCTACACCTTGTATGACAGCTCAGGATTACTCGCGGGACACACGTTGGTAACTCTAGAAGAAGTAGTATTGGGATTTGTGTTGGCACTTGTCTCCGGGATGCTTCTGGCTTCGGCAATAACACTATCCAAAACGATTGAAAAAGCTTTATATCCATTCATTATTGCCTCTCAGACTGTTCCAATTATTGTTATAGCCCCGATGCTTTTGGTATGGATTGGCTACGGGCTAACTCCAAAAATTATTGTTGTTGCATTGATAAGTTTTTTCCCAATAGTTGTGAATACTGTTGATGGAATGAGATCTGTTGATTCTGATATGCACAAAATGATGAGGACGATGGGAGGTAATAGGTGGTCTATATTTCTCAAGGTCCAATTACCTGTATCCATGCCTTATCTTTTTTCCGGGCTTCGAGTTGCTATTGCTGTAAGCGTTATTGGTGCGGTCATCGGGGAATGGGTTGGATCAAGCGAAGGACTAGGTTACTTGATGATTCGTTCTAAACCTCAGTTTCAAACAGAGAGAGTTTTTGCTGCAATAACAATTCTTTCCGTAATGGGAATAGCTCTTTTTGCTTTGATAGGGCTTTTGGAGAGGTTGTTAATTCCTTGGTGGCACAAGGAAAGGGAAGGAAGGCCCAGAATCAGTTAAAAATTTGAAATTACTTGTGGAGGATAGCCGAGTCTAATGAAAGGAAATAGAGAATGAAAAATATATTTTTGATGACGGTTAGCTTAATCCTGTCAATTGCGATGCTGGGAGTATTGGTTTCATGTGCCTCTAGTGAATCTGATGAGAATATTACGGAGCCCAAAGTTGGAATAGCCAATGTGCCTGCTGCACCCACTCCAATAGCAAGTCCAGATAAAGTAAAGTTGGCGCTTGATTGGTTTCCCAACTCTAACCACTTGGGCCTCTATATAGCAGAGGAAAAAGGGTACTTTGCTGCTGAGAATTTAGAGGTGGAAATATACACTCCTTCTGATCCATCTTCGGTTTTGGCAACCGTGGCATCGCGATCAGATGACTTCGGAATGAATTATCAGCCCGATGTTTTGATAGCCCGTGGGGAGGGTGTACCTGTTGTTTCGATACTAGGTATGGTGCAACATCCTTTGAACTCTTTGATGACTCTTGAGACATCAGGTCTCGATTCTCCGGCAGATTTGGAGGGAAAAAAAGTTGGGTATCCTGGAATTCCATGGAATGAACATGCGCTTGCTAGCATGTTGAAGGCTGACGGCCTGAAAGGTCTTGAGGACGTCGAATTAGTTAATGTTGGTTGGGAGCTTGGATCTTCTGTAATGTCTGAGCGTGTTAGTGCAATAATCGGAGCATATTTTACCCATGAAAGCATCAGTTTAGAGAATGAAGGTTATCCTGTTAACGTTTTAAGGATGGAAGAATGGGGTGTCCCTGACTACTACGAACTTGTTATGGTCACTAGCGAAGAGTATCTTTCTGAAAATTCGGGTATCGTGGAGAGATTTGCGAGGGCGGTGAGTAAAGGATACGCAGAAGCAATTAGAGATCCTCAGGCCGGGGTAGATATATTAGTTAAATACGCTCCTGAAATAGATGAGAAAATTGATCGACCGGGAGCAGATCTTCTGCAACAACTTTGGCAAGATAATGAAGGAAAGTTTGGGCGTCAAAATCGAGATAAATGGGTCGGATTTGCCGAATGGATGCAGGAGAATGGGTTATTAAGTGAAGATGTTGACGCAAAGAAGGCTTTCACCGACGAATACTCGATTAAGTAAGTATTTCATTTAGCCAGGAGAGAACTTGACACTTACGGTCGATTTAAAAGAAAAATATTCGGGCCTGTGGGGAGACATAGTTCACCATCCATTCGTAAACGAGATGGGAATCGGAACACTGCCTCAAGAAAAGTTTAGGCGATACTTTTTACAGGATTATGTTTTTGTAAAAGATCTGGTCACAATGTCAGGTCAAGCTGTAGCCAAGGCACCCGATATGGAGTCAGCGTCAGTATTTAATAACTTTCTGGTTGGGATTCTAGATCCCGAAAATGACTTATTCATACGAGCATTTAAGGAATTTGGAGCATCGCAAGAAGAATACTCAGCAGTTGGTGCTAATCCTACGACCCAAGCTTTCGGGGATTTTGTGGTCCGAACAGCCGTTGAGGGTACTTTTGATAATATCGCCTTGGTTCTTTTCGTCACTGAAGGTACCTATCTTGACTGGGGAAGTCGCCTACTTAAAGAAGGTGCAAATCCTGATAGTCCTACCTATAGGGAATGGATATATCTGCACGGTCCGGAGGTTCTAGGAGAGCTTGTAAGGTGGCTAGAGGTATACATCAACCACAGTACCTCAATCGATAGAGACAGGGCTGACTACTTATTTAAGACAACTCTGAGGTATGAATACCTGTTTTGGGAGGCAGCTTATCGTGGGAATGACTGGTTTGATTCTTGATATTCAGACCCCATTATATGATCCATACATGTGGGAAATGAGGGAGGACTTAAGAAGTGCTTGATGTTCAGCCGGCTCCGGCAAACATAAATAGAGCTATGACAGTGGCTGGATCTGACTCCGGAGGAGGAGCGGGTCTGCAAGCCGACTTAAAAACATTTGCGGCAAATGGTGTCTATGGAACATCCGTAGTGACGACTATAACTGCTCAAAATACCCTAGGAGTTCAAGAGGTATTAGAACTTCCTATTGCACTAATAGAAAGTCAGATAGATTCTGTCCTCACCGACATTGGTACTGACGTTGTTAAGACCGGTATGTTGTACAGCTCAGAGGTGATTAGAGCTGTAGCAGCCAAAATTAACCAATACGATATTGGACTGCTGGTTGTTGACCCGGTTATGAAAGCGAAAGGTGGCGCTAAATTAATAAATGATGAAGCAATCGACACTTTACGTAATGTGCTCCTACCAATGGCTACTGTTATCACTCCAAATGCGCCTGAAGCACAAGATTTGACTGGCATTGTTGTGGAAGACATTGATTCTGCAAGGGAAGCTGCTATTAAACTGGTGGAGATGGGCGCTAAATCTGCTGTAGTAAAGGGCGGACATTTTGATGTTGGCCCTGCAACTGACGTGCTCTATGATGGAGAGGAATTTCGATTATTTACCACCCGCAGAGTAGATACCCCAAACACACACGGTACTGGGTGTACATTCGCATCAGCGACAGCGGCGGGTTTGGCAAAAGGAAAATCTATCCGTGATTCTGTAAGTGATGCAAAGGGTTATGTCACTGGCGCCATTCGGAATAACTTCCCGATGGGAAATGGACATGGTCCTCTTAACCATTTTTATGAGTATTGGATGTCTAATTAGACATATTGTGGCACCAACTACTTGTAGGATCAGTGTTCAGAAATGTCTGTCTAATAGGTGGTATGATTCGCGCGTTTTGTGGTTAGTAACAGTAATTATTGGGTTTTCCCGAAATGAGGCAATTGCATGACCGAGCCTGTAGATAGCCGAGAAACGGAGTCTGTGGACGTCTCTCCTGAAATCAGGGAGGGCCGTAATAGGTTGGCGGTTTCGGTCATAATAGGGCATGCGATTAAGCATGTATTCAACTCCGCGCTTCCCATTCTTCTTCCCCTTATGAAAATAGATAAAGGTTTGAGCGTGACCCAGTATGGGGCATTGTTCACGTTTAGGAATATTACCTCCGGTGGGACCACGATGGTTGCCGGTTACTTGGGCGAACGGTTTGCTAACCGGTCTGGTGCTATGCTGTTTATTTCTCTCGCGCTTATGGGGATATCTTACTTTTTGCTTGGGGTTGCTCCAAACTTTTTCTGGATAGTGATCGTAATATTTCTGGTTGGTATAGGTCCGTCCCTCTATCACCCTCCTGCTATTGCATCTCTTTCACGAAAATTTCCGGACCGGAGGGGATTTGCCATTTCCTTGCACGGTACGGGTGGATCAGTAGGAGAGGTACTGGGACCTTTAATCGTCGGATTAGTCACGACAGAAACATTTAAAGTTGGCACCCTTATAACGGTTACGTATCTGGTAGCTTTTCAGTGGGATGAAGTTTTTAGAATCAGTGTAATACCCGCATTGTTTTTTGCCGTACTTGTATATCTAATGATGAGAAATATTCCTTCAGTGGAAACTGGGAGTAGCTCATTTAAAGACTACTTCGGTGATTTGGGCTCGCTTCTAAAGGTATGGAACATGTTGGGCCTTATCCTTGTGACAGCGCTTAGATCTATGGGTCAGTCGGCCATTCAATCCTTCCTAATTCTCTATCTCATGTCTCCGATTGACGAAGGTGGCTTGAACAAAACTGCATTGATGGCTGGTTTATTTATATCGGGTTCTCAGGCGGTTGGGATATTTGCCCAACCGGTTATGGGATGGGTTTCAGATAGGTATGGTAGGAAAATCGTTTTAGTCCCTTCAATGACAGCTTTAGGTCTTTTGTTCATAGCATTAAATTTTGCTGAAGATGGGTACCAGCTGTGGGTAAATGTGTTGGTAATGGGGGCTTTTGTATACTCGTTGCACGTGATATTTATTGCTGCCGCCATGGACGTGGCCGAGGGTAAAGCACAGTCTACGGTTGTATCACTGATTTACGGTGCCAGCTTTCTGGGGTCTTTTTCACCTTACATCGCGGCGCTTATTGTTGATGGATTCGGGCTTCAGTCTGCTTTTGTGTACAGCGGCATTATGGTTTTGATTGCCACTGTACTGCTTGCAACACTTAAACTTCCTGAAACAAACAGGACTCTATCTCCTCACTAGGATTTAGAGCAAGTTGTAATGAGTGAAAACTATACCGTTATTAAGTATGGTTCTGTCTGACGTTCAGTAGTTACCTTCGGACCGTCTTCGTAATAGAAGACGTTTATTTCAGACCTGACTCCGAATTCACCTGGTAGGTAGATACCGGGTTCTATTGTTACCGCAATCCTAGGTAGTAAGTGACGTGTGTCGTTGGTTTCCCAACCATCAAGATTAACTGCGTTACTATGCACTTCACGACCAAGGCTATGTCCAAGTCTATGACTGAAGAAATTCCCATATTCTTTTTTGTTGATGTAGGTACGAGCTTCGTTATCGAGTTCCCACCCTTCTAGTGCTCTCCCTTCCCCATGGGATTTTTCAAATAGGGAGATTGCTGCATCCCGGGCCCCAATTACTGTTTTGAAGACTTCTAGATGTTTTGAAGGAACATCTGTGCCTACGTAGGCTGTCCAAGTAATATCACCATACATGGCGTCTTGAGGTGGGGTAGAGCCGTGTCCGTTTTTTAGTTTCCCCCATAAGTCTATTAGTACCCAGTCACCCGCTTTTATACTTACTGACGTTTTCTCTGTTGGATCAAAATGGGGATCGGAAGCATGAGCGTTAGCTGCGACCACTGGGCCATCAGGTGAATGTAGGCCTTTTTCATCAAACCTTGATCTTATAAATTCGGCCACTTCATATTCGGTGGGTCCCGACTGAATGTTTTCTCCTATAAAGTCATATGCTTCCTTTACTGTATGAGTGAGTATTTTGGATGCCACTAGATGTGTTTCAAGTTGTCCATCGTCCCATCTTTGTGTCGCGTACTGGATCAAATCTGACGAAGTGACCACATCAACTCCCAAACTGCGGACGAGTTCCAGGGTTCCTCCGTCGACTTTTGATGCTCTCGGTAGGGTGCCCATAGGAGAGTATTCCATAGCTACCCTACTTACAGAAGATAAAGCAGCTTGTAGCTCTCCTATCATCTGGTCACGACTAACCCAGAAATTAGTTTCGATGCCGAGATGCTCAAAACGGTTTTGATCCACATAGCTTACTATTAGTTTTGGGCTTGTGTTCGTCGGTATCCAGAGCCAGCATGGTCTGGTTACATTTGGTATCTCACCAACAGTATCCCAGAATATAGGATTCATTCCTCTATAGTCGTAAAGGAGCCAACCATCGATAGCATTGGCTTCCATAAATTCTTTTGCCTGCGATACAACTTTGCTAATCGCCTGGTTCATGTATCTAGTCCTCTTCTTTACCAAAAAATGTCAATATTTCCTCGACTGTCGCCTCAGACTGGTCACTTTTCCTGAGGTTTCTTAACTTATAAACACCGGTTGAAATCTCGTCTTCGCCAATTATTACGGCATGGCTGGCTCCAACTGATGCAGCGTATCGCAGCTGACTTCGGAGTCCTCGAGAGGGACCTACCATTGCTGCCCCTCCACTGTTCCTAATTTGGGATGCAAGAGTACTAGCTTTTCGGATGGCCTCATCTCCGATATGCGCAACCACAACAATGTCTCGGTCATCTTGTTGGGCTTTGATTTCACTTCTCTTCAAGTTTTCTATAACTCTTTCAAGCCCCATACCAAAACCTATACCAGGAGTTTTCGGGCCACCTATTTGCTCAACAAGCCCGTCGTATCTTCCGCCTCCTGTAATGACACTCGTGCGTCCTTCGATTGGTGGTGCGATCTCGAAGACGGTACGTGAATAATAATCAAGACCTCTGACTAATCTATTGTCTACTTGAAACGGAATGCCGATGTCAGTTATATGAGACTTTAGGCCATTCCAATGCGATTCACAGTCAAGACATAGATGGTCAATACTGCTTGGAGCTTCATCTATTATGGGTTGGCATTTTTCCTCCTTGCAATCGAGCAAGCGTAAGGGATTATTTTCTAGCCTGCGAGAACAGTCATCGCAGATATCGGTTTGTCTAGCACCGTAGTATTCTCGTAGCTGTCCTATGTAGTGAGGGCGACACTCCTTATCACCTATACTATTTAAAGTGAGTCTAAGATCATTCAATCCTAATTCAGACAAAAATTGCCATGAAATCTCGATCACCTCTGCATCAACGTACGGTTTAGCCTCACCAAAAACCTCTACGCCAAATTGATGAAACGCCCTGTATCTACCAGATTGTGGCCTCTCATATCTGAAATTGGGAACGAGGTAGTAGAGCCTAACTGGTTGCGGTAGATTATGCATTCCGTTCTCAAGATATGATCGACAAACTGGGGCGGTACCCTCTGGTCGCAAGGTTAGTGAGTCTCCTCCTCTATCCTGAAATGTGTAGGTTTCTTTTTCGACTATGTCTGTTGAATCACCAACACCTTTTACGAAAAGTCCAGTGTCCTCAAAAATGGGGGTATCAATTCGCGAATAACCGAAATTCTCTGAAATTCTTTCAGCCATCGACTCCACCAGCCTCCAATATGGACGCTCTTCTGGAAGAATGTCGGTTGTACCCCGTGGGGCCTTGAACTGCATTTGGAACTCCTGTTTATTTGATGACTCCAAATGTTCATCATCGCTAACTCAATTTATCATGCTGGGCGAACATAATAACCCAGATCTTGTTCTTTCCAACTTCGTTTATTTGCGATTTCTAGGCTATAATCGGGTATCTCGTTTATGGATAACTAGCTATTTATTTACTGGTTAGGAGGTCTTAGTAAGACCAAATGGTGAACGTCAGGAAATGGAAAAAATTGAATGGTGTTACCTCGAAAGTGAAGGAGTCACCAGCAGAGGAAACACCAAACGGTAGTATTGACCAACCTGGTACTCGTTTGCCCGATCCATCAGTAGAACAGCTTCTGTTAGACAAGATGGAAGTGTATTTGTCAGAAGATAAGATTGCTGAGGTTCGGAGGGCGTATTCGTTCGCTGAAATTGCTCACAAAGGCCAAAAACGCCTATCAGGTGAACCGTTCTTCGAACATCCGAAACAAACTGCTTTATTTCTCGCCGATCTCAAACTAGATGCCAATACGTTGTCTGCTGCTTTGTTGCATGATGTTCTTGAAGATTGTGATGTCACATATGATCAGCTACGTGACAAATTTGGAGACGATGTCACGCGTTTGGTGGATGGTGTAACCAAGTTAACACGGGCACAGGTGATGGGGGATGAAGATTTTCATATGCCGTCTACCGTGGATTATGATCCGGACGCTGAAGAAGATCATATAGACGATATTGCTCAAGCTGAAACTTTAAGAAAAATGCTCATGACAATGGCTGAGGATGTGAGAGTAGTCCTTATAAAGTTGGCAGACCGCTTGCATAATATGAGGACGATTTCTGCTCTCCCGCCTTCTCGACGCGAGGCAATGGCTAGGGAGACGCTGGAAATCTTCGCCCCTTTGGCTCACAGACTAGGTATTTGGGAAGTTAAGTGGATGTTGGAGGATATGTCGTTTCAGCAGTTGGAGCCAGACGCATATAAGAGGATATCCAGGAGACTGAACGCAAAAAGAGCCGAGCGTGAGGCGTATGTTGAGAGGATGGTGCACATCATTAGGGCGGAATTGAAAGCTGCCGATGTTGACGGAGATGTCTATGGCAGGCCAAAACATATCTACAGCATTCACAGGAAGGCGGAAAGGTACTCTAATCAAAATAAAGAATCAGAAGAGATTTATGATCTTTTTGCTGTAAGGATAATCGTTGAAGAGGTAAAGGACTGCTACGCAGCCTTAGGTGTAGTACATACTAAGTGGAGGCCGCTTCCAAATCAGTTTGACGATTATATTGCCAATCCCAAGGACAATTTATATCAGTCTTTGCACACTGCGATTTTGTGTGAAGATAATGCTCCGGTTGAAGTTCAGATACGTACCAAGGATATGCACCAAGTTGCCGAATATGGAGTTGCTGCACATTGGCTCTATAAGGAGGCTGGTGATCACGATACTCAGTTTGAGGAAAAAATGACCTGGCTGCGCCAGCTATTGGAATGGCAACGGGATGCTGGTGGAGCGGTAGAGTTTATTGAGTCGTTTAAGACGGACATATTCCAGAACCAAGTTTATGTATATACACCGAAAGGCGATGTAATAGAACTACCTATCGGCGCAACGCCTCTCGATTTTGCATACCGTATACACACAGATGTTGGGCACAGTTGCGTGGGTGCCAAGGTCAATGGAAAGCTAGTAGCTCTCAATCATCCTATAGAAAATGGGGATACGATCCAGGTGATGACAAGCAAAACAGCACGAGGTCCTAGTCTAGACTGGCTTAATGCTAGTTTGGGTTACGCAAAAACCTCCTCAGCCAAAGCCAAAATTAGACAATGGTTTAACCGACAAGAACGTGCCGGCAATATAGAGAGAGGAAGGGAAGTATTTCTTAGGCAACTGCAGAGACTCGATATAGATATTGATGAGAAAAAGGCCTCTGTCATGCTTAGGTATCGTGTAATTGATGATATGTTTGCGGCTTTGGGGGACGGAACGCTCACTACTGAAAGGCTTGTTGGAAGATTAACTACTGGTTCTCCAGTCCCACATGTAGAAACAAGACAAGGTATGCCTCGGACGGGCCCGGCATCAGGTATAGAGGTTCTCGGAGTAGGGGATTTATTGACCAGTATTGCCAGGTGCTGCAACCCGATCATGGGGGACGGAATCGTGGGATTTATAACAAGGGGCAGAGGTGTCACAATACATCGGGTGAACTGTCCTAATATATTGGCGGAAGATGAATCTGAAAGGATCGTATCTGTTGATTGGGGAGAAACAAAAACCTTGTATCCGGTTCGGGTTCAGATAAAAGGTTGGGATCGTGTTGGACTACTTGGAGATATAACTTCCGTTGTTTCCAATGAGCGAGTAAATATTGCCAATATTGCTTCTGAAGAATACGATGACATGAGCGTAATTTCGCTGACGGTCTATATCAGTGGTACAGATCAGCTCAGCACTCTTTATACCCGTTTAGAAGCTGTTAATGGTATTATTAGTGTTTCTAGACTGAGAAGTATTGAACCTGATGCAGACACAGCGAGACAAGTCTCGAAATACAACTAATGAATATAGGAGCTTCCTATAGTGCCAAGCGCAAAAGCAACCAGAGTACAACTTAGAAAAAATCAGCAGAAACAACCTCTGCGTACTAAGGCGAGAACGTTTGTAGCGAAGGCACGGAGATTAATTGCGGAAGGTGATGTGGAAGCCGCCGTCGAGGCATCCACCGCTGCGATTGTTGCCTTGGATAAAGCAGCTCAGAGAGGCGCGATTCACTCTAACAATGCGGCTCGCAGGAAATCTAGGCTTTTGAAAAGCTTAAATGGAACCAAGTCTGACCAGGAGTAAATGCTAAATGTTGAGGATTAGGCTTCGGAGGACAGGAAAAAGAAATCAACCGAGTTATCGGATAGTTGTAGCAGATTCAAGAAAGCCTCGTGATGGGGCTTTTGTAGATCACCTGGGTCACTACAATCCGATGATAGACCCACCCGAAGTTGTGATCGATGAGGCCAAAGCAAGGGACTGGATCAGTAAAGGTGCTCAGCCTAGTGAAGCCGTGCAGCGTATGTTGGATAATCTCCCCGGTGATCAAACACAAGAACCAGCCACAGAATCTACGGAGTAGAGACAGCAAGTCCCGATGGCACAACTAAAACAATTAGTGGAGTACATAGCGCAGTCGATCGTGACGCATCCAAACGATGTTGTTGTTACTGAGGAAGAGAATGAGCAAGGTAGAGTATTTATCACTCTGCAGGTTCATCCTGAAGACAAAGGCAAAGTAATAGGAAGGCAGGGCAGAGTCGCCCAGTCGATACGGTCACTGCTTAGGGTTGCTGCTGTTAAGAATGGTGTTCACGCGAATTTGGATATTGACTGACTTAGATTAAGAAGAAGTTGGATATCGGTGAAATTGTTTGCGGTCCAAAAGAGAGCTCAACAGTAATACTCCTACTGATCATATTGTGGTCGGTATTGTACGTGGTTCTAGAGGCTTAAGTGGTGAACTCCGTGTTGAAGTTACGACTGAAGTATCTGAAAGGTTTGATGTAGCAAACACTCTGTTTCTCGATGGGGAAGTGCACACGATAATGTCCTCAAGATTTGATCGGCGTGGGGTATTGCTAAAACTTAGTGATGTTCAAGATCGCAACGAGGCTGATCAATGTAGAGGGTTGCAACTGTCTATACCCGAAGCGGAAGCGGTCACCTCTAATAAAGGATATTTTCACCACGAACTGGTAGGACTACAAGCCTATGAGCGTGGCGAATATTTGGGTGTTATATCCGAAATTATAGAGACAGGAGCCAATGATGTTTTCGTCATTCACATGGCTGGAGAGAATGACGTTCTAATACCCGTGATAGAGGGGGTGATTTTATCGGTTGATATCGGACTCAGCTCTATTGAAGTCGAGGTTCCTATTGGTTTGGAGCGTAATCGTAAAAAACCGTCTTCCGGAGAGTAATTAAAATTCTGCCTGAATAAAGTATTTTAATTCAAGAAATTTACTGCCTATTTTGGGTCCTCTCAGGCGTTGACACTAATTTGTCTCGAGCGTATAATTGCTCCTTGTCGCCCCTCGGGGAGGCCTATACTTTTGCCTTTTAAAGGAACCCAAGATATAGGGATTTTTAATGCCTACAGTTAATCAGTTAATTAGAAAAAAGAGACGTAAAAAGCAGCGCAAGAATACTGCTCCTGCTTTAGACCTCACGTGGAATACATTAAAGAATACCGGTAGTCGAGGGGCTAGGTCTCCTCATAAAAGAGGTGTTTGTATTCAAGTCAGGACTCAGACTCCAAAGAAACCGAACTCTGCTCTAAGAAAAGTTGCTAGGGTTCGTCTCACCAATGGGATGGAAGTGACAGCTTATATCCCCGGCGAAGGTCATAATCTTCAAGAGCACTCAGTTGTTCTTATTAGGGGTGGGAAAGTGAGAGATCTGCCAGGGGTAAGGTATCACGTCGTGAGGGGCGTTTTAGATACTGCTGGTGTGCAGGGTCGTAAGCGAGGGCGCAGCAAATACGGCGCCCGAGATGAATAAATAGGTTACTCAAGAGAACATGGCACGAAGAAGAAGAGCAGAAATACGAAAAATATTGCCTGACCCGAGACACAACAGTGTTGACTTAGCTAAGTTTATCAACAGCGTTATGCAGCACGGAAAGAAAACTGTTGCGCAGCGCATTGTGTACAGTGCCATGGAGAAAGCTGAATCTGAAGGTGGAAGGCCCGCCTTCGAGATATTTGAGCAAGCAATTAGAAATGCGACTCCTATGATTGAGGTCAGGTCTAGAAGAGTTGGGGGGGCCAACTATCAAGTGCCGACAGAAGTACGACCTTCGAGGCGTTTAGCCCTCGCAATGAGATGGATCGTTACAGGTGCTCGCCAAAGATCTGGAAGAGGCATGTCAGAGAAACTGTCATCTGAGCTTCTAGATGCTTCAAGGGGCCAAGGGGCTGCAGTTCGTAGAAAAGAAGAAGTCTTCCGGATGGCAGAGGCCAACAGGGCTTTTGCGCATTATCGCTGGTAGAAATTCATAGGGATCGTCTGGACTCCATAATCGCAGGTGAATTGAAATGCCACGAAATTCTCTCAAACAAACTAGAAATATAGGTTTTATTGCACATATTGATGCAGGTAAAACTACTGTCTCTGAGCGGGTGCTTTATTTTGCAGGGCGGATTCATAAGCTAGGAACGACCGATGACGGTAATACGGCTCTTGACTGGATGGATCAGGAAAGAGAGCGTGGAATTACTATCACCTCGGCTGCCACTGCCTGCACTTGGGGTGAGTGGGATATTAATATCATAGATACTCCGGGCCATGTTGACTTTACAGCTGAGGTGGAACGCAGCCTTAGAGTTCTTGATGGTGGGGTGGTGGTATTTGATGCAGTTGCCGGAGTACAACCACAATCAGAAACCGTATGGCGTCAGGCTGATAAATACCACGTACCTCGCATCTGTTTCATAAATAAGATGGACAAAATTGGCGGTGACTATTATGGGGCGATAAAAACCATAGTAGACCGCTTGGGTGGCAATCCAGTTGCTATTCAAATACCTATGGGCGCTGAGGACAATTATCGAGGAGTTATTGACCTTGTAGAAGGGAAGTCATATACCTATCCCGATGATAGTGGAGAGTTTGAAGAGGGGGGTGTTCCGGATGAATACCAGGAAGAGTTTGATTCCAGGCGACAAGAGATGATTGAGAAAGTGGCGGAGCTGGATGACGGCTTGCTTGAGAAATTCCTGATGGAAGAAGATATTTCATTGGACGACCTCAAAGGTGCAATTCGTCGGGCTACTATCGCCTATAAGATGGTTCCAGTGTTAAGTGGAACGGCATTAAAAAATAAGTGTGTTCAACCGCTCTTGGAGGCTGTTGGTGCTTACCTGCCTTCTCCTCTAGACGTTCCCTCTGTCCAAGGCACAGTACCTGGAAAGAGTGAAGAAGTACTAGAACGCAAGGCAAGTTTTGATGAACCGTTTGCGGCGCTAGCATTCAAAACGGTGACAGATCCGTTTATCGGTAGGTTGGTATATTTCAGAGTTTATTCAGGCACTGCTAAGTCAGGCTCGACCGTCCTTAATACTGTGACTGGTGATCGAGAGCGGCTAGGTCGAATAGTTAAGATGCATGCTGACCAGAGAGAGGAAGTGGAGGAGGTGTTTGCTGGGGAAATAGCGGCAGCTGTTGGTTTGAAAGATACCTCTACAGGGGAAACATTTTGTGATTTGGAGAATCCGATAGTCTTGGAAAAAATAGAATTTCCGGACCCGGTCGTTTCAGTTGCGATTGAACCAAAGGCTAGGGCTGACCAGGACAAACTATCTGATGCTCTCGTGAAGCTTTCTGATGAGGACCCTACTTTCAGGGTTCAGTATGACGATGAAACCGGACAGACCGTTATGTCTGGTATGGGTGAGCTACACCTGGAGATACTAACTGATCGAATGGTAAGGGAGTTTAAAGTTGAGGCCAATGTCGGCCGTCCCAGAGTAGCGTTTAGAGAAACTATTCGCAAAAACACGACTGCAGAAGGTAAGTTCGTTCGCCAATCTGGTGGGCATGGTCAGTATGGGCACGTCATTATTGAGATGGAACCTCTTGAAAGAGGAGAGGGTGTTCAGTTTGAAAATAAGATTAGAGGAGGAGCAATACCCACAGAATATATTTCCTCTGTTGAGGATGGAGTCAGGGGAGCTCTTAATAATGGGCCGAAATCCGGTTTTCCAGTTATTGACCTTCTAGTAAGACTAATTGATGGAACTTATCATGACGTGGACTCCTCTAAAGTGTCTTTTGAAATAGCAGGTTCAATGGCGGCTAGAACCGCTGTAAACCGATGTAATCCTGTTGTACTAGAGCCGGTAATGACGTTGGAGGTTGTTACACCAGAGGACTATCTGGGTGAGGTGATAGGTGATCTCGGAAGACGCCGCGCTTCAGTTGAAAGCATCGATGCTCAGAATGACACCCAAATAGTGAAAGCTTCATTGCCTTTAGCCGAAAGTTTTGGGTATGCCAATGACTTGCGATCAATTACACAGGGTAGAGCTGGATATTCGATGGAGTTCAATAGATACTTAGAGGCTCCGGAGTCTGTAGTGGAGGCTCAGTCCACCTAGCGGTGGATCTAACAGGCAATCTTAAAGAGAATTACAAAGTATAAATTTATAGGAAATCATTATGACACAGGCTGCGCAAAAGATTAGGGTTATCCTTAAAGCTTTTGATCATAGAATTTTGGATCAATCTGCTGGTCAGATAGTAGAGACAGCGGAGAGAACTGGCGCCCGGGTGTCTGGCCCTATTCCTCTTCCAACGGCCATAAAGCGTTTTTGCGTTCTTCGAGCCCCTCATATTGATAAGGACTCAAGGGAGCATTTTGAGATAAGAACACACAACCGATTAATAGATATCCATAGCCCTACATCTAAAACTATCGATTCATTAACGAATCTTGATATGCCAGCCGGTGTGGATATATCTCTTAAACTCTAAAATTGACCCGCAATAAAGAAACTAAACTAAAGATAGGCTAGAAGTTTATATGACGCTACATGGAATATTAGGGAAAGTAATTGGAGGAACCCAGTTCTTTCACGAGGATGGGACTGCCGATAGTGTGACAGCTATTCAGGCGGGACCCTGCACTGTCATACAGATTAAGACGGATGAAACTGATGGGTACGAGAGTATTCAGTTGGGATTTGATCCTGTCACGAAGGTTAATTCCCCCAGGAAAGGTCATGTATCTAAATCTGGTGGCCGAAACTTTCGGCATCTTAGAGAAGTTTCAGCAGATGATGTATCTTCTGTAGATGTTGGTGAAGAGATTGGTGTTGGTATATTTGAGGTTGGTGAGAAAGTTAATGTAACTGGCACCTCCAAAGGGAAAGGATTCCAAGGGGGAGTCAAAAGATATAACTTTCGAGGTGGCCCTAAGACGCACGGGCAGTCTGATAGGCACCGGGCTCCGGGTTCCATTGGTGCTGGGACGACACCAGGTCGTGTAATCAAAGGCATGAGGATGGCTGGCCGTATGGGCGGAGACAAAGTGACAGTCAAACATCTGGAAGTTGTTATGGTTGATTCCGACAGGAACCTGCTCCTTGTAAAGGGAGGGGTCCCCGGTCACAAGGATGCCTTGGTAATTATTAAAAAGTCTGAGCTAAAGAGTTAATTGGCGTGAAATTACAAGTTAAAAATATAAAAGGTGGATCATCCGGAGAAATTGACGTCAGGGACGACGTTTTCGGTGTCCCTGAGAAAGCTGCTTTGGTCCATCAAGTAGTTGTTGGACATTTGGCTAATAGAAGGCAGGGAACCGTCAAGACTAAAACCCGATCTGAAGTCTCTGGTGGGGGTGCCAAGCCAAGGCCACAGAAGCATTCAGGGCGATCTCGCCAGGGGTCTATAAGGTCCCCTATATGGGTTGGTGGTGGGCGTGCTTTTGGCCCTAATCCCAGAAGTTACCGCAAGCGTACACCCAAGAAAATGAGACGACTAGCTATCCTTTCTGTGTTGTCCGATAAGGTTCGGCAGGGCACCTTGGTTGTGGTCGATAATTTGGACATAGAAGACTCCAAAACTAAGTCGATGAAGATTGTTTTAGAAGCCCTTCAGACTACGGGATCCGCATTAGTAGTCACAAACGGGAGAAACGACAATGTAGTCAGAGCCTCAGGTAATTTGCAGAGGGTGAAAACTCTTCCCGCCAATGTTCTAAACACATTGGATCTTATCAATAAATCATCGATTGTTATGACAGTTGATGCAGTTAGGAAGATTGAAGAAACTTGGGGAGGTGTCTACAAAGGTGAGAGGGTCTCCGACCTTGTGGAAAAAGTCCCCGTCGCTGCTGATGACTCACCAGATGATTCCAGCATAGGCTTATCTGGGGAAGATGTAGAGGAAGTTGAGCGGCCAACTAAGGTTTTGTCAGATAGGGAGCTTTTAAAAGAGCTGGTTGAAGAGATTGATACTGAAGAAGCTGGACCTGAGGTTAAGTAATGAGCAAACTTCACAAGTTCTCGATTCTTCGCAAGCCGGTTGTTACGGAAAAGTCTACTCTTTTACAAGAAGACAATAGATATGTGTTTGAAGTGGCGCCATCTGCCACCAAGCATGAGATAAAAGATGCCGTGGAGTCAGCTTTTGGGGTATCTGTAAGAAAAGTTCGCACGATGAACGTTAGAGGGAAAAAGAAAAGATTTGGTCCAAGGTACTCGCAATTGAGGTCTTGGAAGAAAGCCATCGTTACGGTTTCACCTGGTGATTCCATAACACTGTTCGAGGGTGTTTAATGCCTCTTAAAGTAAGAAAACCGTTGACGCCGGGACAGAGAGGACTTGTTCTTCAAACTACCGATGATATAACGCAAAGAAAACCCAAAAAAAGTCTTGTTAAACCCGTTAAGAAAACGGGAGGAAGAAATTCTTCTGGCCGTATCACTGTTAGACACAGAGGTGGGGGCCACAAAAAACGGTACAGAATTATCGACTTTAAGAGGGATAATTTTGGTATCCCAGGAACTGTTGAGACCATTGAATACGACCCGAATAGGTCCTCTAGGATCGCACTGATTAAATTTGAAAATGGTGACTGGAGATATATTCTTGCTCCCAACGAACTGAGAGTTGGGCACAGAGTAATATCTGGTGAAAATGCAGATATACGCCCTGGCAATGCTCTTTCTTTGGAGAATATACCTTCGGGCACAGTTGTTCATAATGTGGAACTTAAAGTTGGGAGAGGAGGGCAGATAGTCAGGAGTGCAGGTAGTTCTGCCCAAGTTCTAGCTACGGATGGAAAGTACACTCTGTTGAGGCTACCTTCTGGAGAAATGAGAAATATTCTTAGCGCTTGTATGGCTACTGTAGGTCAACTTAGTGCTGTTGATAATAAGAATGTGAAGCTCGGCAAAGCGGGTAGGAAGCGCCATTTAGGTATAAGACCTACAGTTCGTGGTGTTGCAATGGCTCCTAATGCTCATCCCCATGGCGGCGGTGAAGGTAGATCCCCTATTGGGATGCCTGGACCTAAGACCCCCTGGGGTAAGCCGGCGTTGGGCTATAGGACCAGAAAAAAGAAGAAACCTTCTAGCAAATTCATAGTTAGAAAGCGATACCAAAAGTAAGGAGTTTAGGGCTTTTCAAAATGTCTAGGTCAATAAAAAAGGGTCCGTACGTAAACCCGAAACTGGCGAAGAAAGTGGAGAATGCAATTCGCTCTAACAGCCGTGAGGTAATTAGAACATGGTCACGAGCCTCGGTCATCATGCCGGATATGCTTAGTTTAACCATAGCTGTCCACGATGGTCGTCGACATGTGCCTGTTTTTGTTACAGAAAATATGGTTGGACATAAGTTGGGCGAGTTTGCCCCCACGAGAACATTTCGAGGACATTCTTCTAGGATTGAACGGATTTCTGGTTAATAGCTAACAGTTTAATAGGGTTAATTAGGTAAATACAGTGAGTATAAGAGCGAAATCTAGTAACACAGGGATATCGGTAAAGAAACTTAAACCGATAGTGAATCTTGTGAGAGGCATGAATGTGGAAGAAGCTCTCACAACATTAAGATTTATGCCCTCTCCTGCAGCCGCTAGGGTGGCTAAGACAGTTAAGTCTGCTGCCTCAAATGCGGAGAATGAATTGATGGCTCGGACTGAAGATTTGAAAATTTCAGAGATTTTTGCAAACGAAGCCCCTAGGCTTAAACGGTTTAGGGCTAGAGCGCGAGGCCGAGTTGGGCGGATCATTAGGAGAAGTAGTCACATAACGGTTGTCGTTGATGAGGAGGGACTGTAGTTTGGGTCAAAAAATTCATCCGAACGGATTTAGGGTCGGTATAACGAAGGATTGGAATGCCACTTGGTTTGCCCGTGGTTCTGAGTATGCGAATCTTGTAAATCAAGATATAACCATTCGGGGCAAGATAAACGCTATGTACGAGGATGCTGGGATAACCAAGGTGGATATTCAGCGGGATTCCAACGAGGTCGCTGTCACTATTCATACCGCGAGACCGGGTATCGTGATCGGTAGAGGGGGTACACGTGTTGACGAGCTCAGGAAAGAACTTGACTTAATGACTGGCAATCGTAGAACCCGTCTGAATGTTAAAGAGGTTAGGCAACCGGAACTCGATGCCTATTTGGTCGCGAGAAATATTGCAGACCAACTTGAGAGACGCATTGCATTCAGGCGAGCTATTAGGCAGTCACTCACCAGAACCATGCAGTCTGGGGCAGAGGGGATAAAAATTATAGCCTCCGGTAGATTGGCTGGGGCTGATATCGCGAGGCAGGAGAAAGCCCATGAAGGGAGAGTTCCGCTCCACACCCTGAGAGCTGATATTGACTATGGGTTAGCAGAAGCTGCTACTGAGTTTGGGGTTATCGGTGTGAAGGTTTGGATATGTCGGGGCGAGATTATGAACCCGACAATAATCGGAGAATCTGTTGATAGACCAGAGCTGCCGATCGCGGGATCGAATGAGGATGAGGATGTTCCGGCTATAGAGGTTTTGGTGACTGCAGATGAAGAGTCCGACCAATAATAAATTGAGTAAGAAAACTTATGTATGTCAGATCACTGTAAACAGGATAATTAAGCAGACATAGGAATTGCAAAATGTTGCAGCCAAAAAGAGTTAAATACAGAAACCATCACAGAGGACGAAGGAAAGGTATGGCCACTTCTGGCAGTAGCCTTAACTTTGGCGAATATGGTTTGAAAGCCACAGAGAACGCCTGGATCACTTCCAGACAGATTGAGGCAGCTAGGCGTGCTATGACTCGATATGCTAGGAGAGGTGGCCGTATGTGGATACGGGTGTTTCCCGATAAGAGTGTAACGGCCCGCGCGGCCGAGACTAGGATGGGTAAAGGAAAGGGAGCACCAGACCATTGGGTTGCAGTAATAAAACCTGGGCGAGTTCTTTTTGAGATGGCGGGAATACCAGAGGACATAGCGAAACATGCACTGACTCTCGCGGCTTCTAAGATGCCCATGGGCACACGGATAGTCTCGAGACCTGGCATTGGCTCCGCTGCTAGTTAATCAAGGCGTATTTTAAAATGGCAGAAATAGATGACATAAGAGCACTAAATGGCGAGGATCTGGCTGAGGAATTGGAATCTACCCAGAAGGATATGATGAACCTTAGATTTCGGGTTGCAACGATGCAATTGACCAATGTGAATGAGATTAGAATGGCCAGAAAGAGGATTGCCAGAATAATGACGGTGATTCGTGAAAGAGAAATTGTAGAGAGTTCTTAATGAGTTACGAAAGAAGAAAAATCAAGATAGGTAAAGTTGTTAGCGATAAAATGGATAAAACCATTGTTGTATCTGTTGAATGGTTGCAACCGCACCGTGTCTATAAAAAGAACGTGCGAAAGTGGAGTCGATTCAAAGTGCACGATAGTAGTAATGAATGCCGACTTGGTGACACAGTTCGTATCATTGAAACAAGGCCTACATCGAAAACCAAACGCTGGAAAGTAGAGGAAGTTTTGCAGAAGGGTGATGTAGCTGAGTTGCAGCCGTCTGAAATTAATATGGATGACTTCGATTCCTCTGGGCATGAACGAGTTGAGAATGGTGTTTCTGAGGTTAATGATTAGTACTGCGGAATGTTCCTATTCCGTTAATTAGAGAGAAATTGTAAGAGTTATGATCCAACAATACACAAGGCTTAAAGTGGCAGATAATTCCGGTGCTCGGGTTATCAGTTGTATAGGTGTTCCGGGGGGTTCGGGTAGGAAATACGCGTGGCTTGGCGACATTATAGTTGCATCCGTGAAGGAGGCTTCACCGTCCGGGACGGTGAAAAAAGGTGAAGTAGTCAAGGCTGTTGTCGTCAGGACTGCAAAGGGGCACAGGCGGAAGGACGGTTCACATATTAAATTTGATGAAAATGCGGCGGTTATTGTGAATGATGACCGTATGCCAAGAGGAACGCGAGTTTTTGGCCCAGTTGCAAGGGAACTAAGGGACAAAGACTTTATGCGGATTGTATCTTTGGCTCCAGAGGTTCTCTAATGAGGATAAAAAAGAGTGACTTGGTTTTGATCACGAAAGGTAAAGATAGAGGAAAGCAAGGTACGGTTCAGCAAACTATTAAATCAAAAAAAAGGGTTGTTGTTGAAGGGGTGGGAATGGTCAAACGCCATATGAAAGCTCAAGGTATGCGAGGGGCGGAGATCATAGAAAAGGAAATGTCGGTGTCGATAGAGAATGTCAGGCTTATATGCATTCATTGCCAGGCTGCAACGAGGGTACAGGTGAAAGTATTGGGTGATGGCGGTCGGGCGAGAGTGTGTAAGAAATGCCAGGAAGTGATCGAATGACGACCGAAGAGAAAAATCTCAGTTACAGTCCCCCACGCTTGTTAGAAAGACTTCGGGAGGAAGTGGGGCCAGAGCTAGTTAAAGAGTTCGGATATTCCAGTGTTATGGAGATCCCTAAATTAGAAAAAATTGTTATCAATATGGGCTTGGGTGAAGCGCTTCAGAATAACAAAGCGATTGAAAGTGCTACAGCGGATCTAACTCTTATTACGGGTCAGAGGCCTGTAACCACCAGAGCAAAGAAATCCATTGCAGGCTTCAAGATCCGTGAAGGAATGCCAATTGGGGCGAAAGTCACCCTGCGGGGAAGAAGGATGTATGAATTCGCCGATAGGCTATTAAATGCTGCCCTCCCCCGTATAAGAGATTTTCAAGGTATCCCTCGGAATTGCTTCGACGGGAGAGGAAATTGCTCAATAGGTATAAGAGAGCACACAATATTCCCTGAAATTGATTACAACAGCATAGACCGAATTAGAGGGTTGCAGATTGTACTTGTAACGACAGCTAAGAGCGACCAAGAAGGGATGCGATTCTTGGAGCTTATGGGTATGCCTTTTGTCAAACTTGAAGATTGAAGTATAGGTGAAAAATTGCCCAAGAAATCAAAGATAGAGAGTTGGAAAAGAGGGCCTAAGTTCCCCGTCCGGATCCGTAATAGATGTAACCGCTGTGGCAGGCCACGGGGATATATCAGGTATGTAGGGGTATGCAGGATTTGTTTTAGGCAACTAGCCCATCTAGGGCAACTCCCTGGTGTAAAAAAAGCCAGCTGGTAATTTAACCAACAACTACGTTAAAGGAATTCGAAAATGGCAGTATCCGATCCTATAGCAGATATGCTTACAAGAATACGTAACGCGATCATGGTAGGACACCAAATAGTGAGTGTTCCTTCATCGACAATGAAGCTTGAGATTGCTCGAATTTTGAGAGAAGAAGGTTTCATAACAGATTTTGATGTCAAGGATGAAGATGAAAAAACACCTACAGTTGATATTAAGTTGCATTATTGGCAGAAAAACGACTCGGCTATTACTGGTTTGAAGCGGGTTAGCAAACCTGGGCTTAGAGTTTATGTAAGTAAGGATGATATTCCTCATATTCATGGAGGAAGTGGGATAGCTGTATTGTCCACAAACCAAGGCGTTATGTCAGGATCTCAGGCCCGTGCTTCGGGTGTCGGTGGGGAAGTTCTGTTTTATATTTGGTAGTCACAGAACTAAGTGTTAAGTCAGTTAGAAATATTTGAGGCGGGTAAATGTCCAGAATAGGGAATCAACCAATAGAACTTCCAAAAGACGTCGATATTCAGATTGAGGGTTCTGGGGTTACAGTTAAAGGACCTAGAGGTCAGCTGTCGAACTCCTTCAATAGTGTTATAGCTATTGAAGAATCTGATGGTGTTATCAAGGTATCTCGACCAAGTGACGAATCTGAGCATAAGGCATTTCATGGATTAACTCGAAGCCTCATAGCGAACATGGTCACAGGTGTCAGTGAAGGTTTTGAGAAAGACCTTGAACTTGTAGGGGTGGGTTACAGAGTGCAACAGACAGGAAAAGGGGTAACTCTTAGTGTTATGCTTAGCCATTCGGTTGCGATAGAACCTCCAGAAGGTGTGACTCTAGAAGTAGAAGATAACAATAAGATAAAGGTGTCTGGAATAGATAAACAAGCGGTGGGACAACTCGCGGCTGAGATAAGAAAAGTCAGACCACCCAACGTTTATACAGGCAAAGGAATTCGATACGCTGGTGAATATGTGCGTATCAAGCCTGGTAAAAGTGCTAGGAGGGCTTAGCAAATGGCGGCTAGCCGTGGTAAATCAAAACGTGTTGTAAGGCATCAGAGGGTTCGGCAAAAAATCAGTGGGACTTCTGGAAGGCCACGGTTTTCTGTTTACAGAAGCCTCAATAACATATACGTGCAGGTTATTGATGATGAATCAGGGAATACGATAGCTTCTGCGTCGAGCCTAGAAGATGAAATTAGAAATAAAGTACAAGGAACAGACAAAAAAAGTGTTTCAACGGTGGTTGGAGAAGCAGCAGCCAATAGGGCAAAGCAAAAAGGTGTTCAGACGGTGGTGTTTGATCGGGGGGGATATAAATTTCATGGAAGAGTTAAGGCAGTTGCCGATGCTGCTAGGAAAGCAGGCTTGGAATTCTAATCAATTTTTTGTAGTAAGACGTAAGTAAAATCTTAGTGGTTTAGGTGACAATTACATGGTTGAACAGCGAGGAAGAAGAAGGAATAGAGGGGAGGAAGAAGACTCTGGCTTGACTGAGCGGACGGTTCGCATCAACAGGGTTTCTAAGGTCGTGAAAGGTGGAAGGCATCTCAGCTTTAGTGCAATGGTGGTTGTGGGGGATGGAGAAGGGAAGGTCGGGATAGGTATGGGTAAGGCGGATGCAGTTCCTGATGCCATACGCAAAGGATCAACTTATGCACAGAAGAACATGATTGAGGTTCCTATCAAAGGGGACACTGTTCCGCATGAGGTGACGGTTAAATATGGAGGAAGCGTTGTAATGCTAAAGCCAGCGCCACCTGGCACTGGAGTAATTGCCGGAGACTCTGTTCGAGCTGTGATTGAGCTTGCAGGGATAAAAGATATCGTCACAAAAGTTCGGAGGAGTACAAACCCGACAAACGTGGTTAAGGCAACTATGGAAGGACTTCAGTCTATGAAGGACCCTGAAAGAGAGCTTCTGCGCAGGCGCGAATTCGCCCAACGCGCGGAACTGGCCGAATCTCAAGATTCTGTGGAAAATTAGGCACTGGGAAGTATTGTATGGCAAGAATATCGGTTACTTGGAAAAAGAGTACGATTGGGTACTCACTGAGACAAAGAAGAATCATCGAAAGTCTCGGGTTGAGACGTCTTCATCATACTGTGGAACATGACGTCACCCCTTCTATTATTGGGATGGTCAATAAAGTTTCCCACCTCATAGAAGTGAAAGAACTGGACTGACCAGCGATAGCCATAAATTTTGGCCAAGGAAACATTTGTAACATGGCGCTTAATCAACATACGTTTAATCCAAATAACTCAACAAAGAGGAAACGAATAGGTCGAGGGGATGCGAGCGGATCAGGAAGTTTTTCTGGGAGAGGTATGAAAGGACAAAATTCTCGCTCAGGCGGAGGAGTTCGTCTGGGCTTCGAAGGGGGACAGCTTCCGCTTATAAAGCGACTGCCTTCGATGAGAGGCTTCAATAATATTTTCAAAGTGCATTACAGTATTGTGAATATTGACTCATTGAATGAGCTTTTCCCCGATGGGGGAGAAGTAAATCTTGAGACATTGGTTGAAGTGGGGGCTTTAAAAAATACAAATAAACCTCTCAAGGTGTTAGGTAGAGGGGAGACGGCAGCGCAATTTAATGTGAAGGCTCACAAATGCTCTGTTTCTGCTAGGTCTAAGATTGAGGCCGGCGGCGGCACTGTCCAGGTTATTAGCTAGATGGTTCGACAGAACGCGCCGGCAAGAGGTGAGCCGGTCTCCAGACCGCAGTTAATTCAGTCGATGATTGACGCCATGCGCGTCCCCGAACTTCGCGACAAGATACTTTTTACTTTTGCGATGCTTTTGATTTTTCGGTTTGTTGCACATGTTCCCGTGCCGGGTGTAGATACCCAGGCTCTTGCCCAGGCTTTCAGACAACAGGCCCTTCTTGGTTTCTTGGACCTTTTCAGCGGAGGAGCGTTAGCAAAACTTAGTGTTGCGGCTTTAGGGGTTTATCCCTACATAACCTCCTCAATAGTGATGCAGATTTTGACACCGGTAATCCCATCCCTTAAAGAGTTATCTCAAGAGGGTGATTACGGTAGACAAAAGATCAATCAATATACTCATTATCTGACAGTACCGATAGCCTTTCTTCAAGGTTGGGGTCAACTGACATTGCTTATGTCTTCTGGAGTTCTGCCTAACGTGGAATTTGGGTTAAACCTTCACACATTCGCGATGATGGGATCTTTGGTTGCCGGCACCATGTTTCTCGTATGGCTTGGGGAACTCATCACCGAACGAGGTTTGGGTAATGGGATTTCACTCATCATATTTGGAGGTATAGTCGCCAGTTTTCCACAGATGGTTGGTAGGGGTTTTTTGCAAAGCCAAGATGTTTCAGGACTTATGCTATTAGGAATTATTGGTTTCGCTATTATATTCATAATAGTCTTTTTTAACGAAGCTCAAAGACGTATACCGGTACAGTACGGGCGGAGTGTTTTCAGGGGAGGACGGATGGAGAGGCAAAGCGGGTCAAGTTTTCTCCCCATAAGAGTCAACACGGCAGGGATGATCCCGTTAATTTTCGCTTTTTCTATCATCATATTGCCGGGGACCATAGCTAGCTATTTCCGTAATCCTCTCGATGGGGGATTCGTCAATACCGTTGCAACGTTTTTTACGAACACTCTGGATCCTTCAAATCCTCCTTACTGGATTGCTGTATTTATTTTGGTTGTGATGTTCACATTTTTTTATACCATAGTCATATTCCAGCAGCAAAATTTGGCCGACAATCTTCAGAAAAATGGGGGATTTATTCCTGGAATAAGACCTGGTGAGCCGACCCAAGAATACTTAAACAGGGTGATTATAAGAATTACATGGGGAGGCGCCCTATTCTTGGGTGCTATAGCGGTGATACCTTTTTTCGTCACGGAGTTGACAGGCATACGAGCCTTGACACTTAGTAGTACCAGTCTTCTCATCATGGTTGGTGTTGCTCTCGATACTATGAGGCAATTGGAATCTCAATTACTCATGAGAAATTATGAAGGGTTTATAGGTTAAAGATGGGGGGTTTTTTAGGCAGAGGAGGCGAAATCCTTTGAAGATAATACTCATGGGTCCCCCAGGCTCTGGTAAAGGGACCCAAGCTTCGCATATTGCAGACCTTGCGGGAGTTCATAGTGTCTCATCGGGAGATTTGTTTCGAGATAATCTTTCAAGAAATACAGAACTTGGCCGATTGGCAAAGACTTTCATGGAAAAAGGTGAATATGTTCCTGACGATGTAACCATTGACATGGTTATGAATTGGATAGAAGAACCCAAGCATTCCGCTGGGTTCGTATTAGATGGATTTCCTCGCACGTTACCGCAGGCTAAAGCCCTAGACGAGAAATTATTGGATATTGGTGGGGTAGATAGGGTTGTTTTCTTTGATGTGCCAGAGGATGATCTCGTCCAGCGTCTCTCAGGAAGGATGATATGTAGTTCGTGTCAGACACCATTTCATAAGATATTTTCTCCCCCTAGAGAAGAAAATAGTTGCGATTCCTGCGGAGAAGTTTTGTATCAGAGAGAAGATGACAAACCCGCTGTGGTTAGGAATAGACTTCATGTCTATATAAGGGAAACAGAACCCGTTGTTGATTATTTTGAAAAGGCAGGTAATTTACGTCGCATTGACGCCTCGTTGGGGATCAATGAGGTTAGAGAATCACTAGAAGATGTAGTGAGATGATGAGAAGTTGTTATTCATTGTATAATGTATGTTCTGTTTATGAGCATAGCTCTTCTTTTTGAGAGTAGTTTATGAGTGAAGTCATGGGAAGCGCCAACGGAATAACCATAAAGTCGCCACGTGAGTTGGATCTTATGAGGGAGGCTGGCAGGGTTGTCGCAAAGGCTAAAGCCGCTGTTAAGGAAGCGATTAGACCTGGTGCCACAAGCGCTGAAATGGACGCTTTGGCGGAAGAAGTAATACGGAGTAACGGAGCTATTCCATCCTTTAAGGGATATAAGCCCACACCCAGTATGCCCTTTCCCGCGACCATATGCTTTTCCTTTAATGAGGAACTTGTTCATGGGATTCCAGGAAATAGGAAAATTGAGGAGGGGGACATAATCAGCGTGGACTTTGGAGCAATTGTGGAAGGATTTCATGGGGATAGTGCATTTACAGTTGGTGTAGGTGAGATAAGTGAAGAGGCTCAAAGGCTTATAGACGTGACAAGTCAATCACTTTGCGAAGGCATAAAAAAGGCGGTTGTGGGGGGGAGGCTGACGGATATATCTCATGCGGTTCAGGAATATGCTGAAGACCGTAAGTTCAGTGTTGTCCGTGAATACGTAGGTCATGGTATTGGTAGATCTCTTCACGAAGAGCCCCAGATTCCCAACTATGGGAGTCCTGGAAGAGGCCCACTTCTGAAATCTGGCATGGCGTTAGCGATAGAACCTATGTTAAACGTGGGAAGAAAAGAGACTAAGGTACTCAAAGACGGTTGGACAGTTGTAACGTCGGATGGGAAGCTAAGCGCTCACTTCGAACATACTATTGCTATCACCGAAGAAGGGCCAGAGATTCTCACATGAATCTAGGTGATATCTAGGAGACTTATGCCGAAGGAAGACGAATCAATAGAGGTGGAAGGTACGGTTAAAGAGGCACTTCCAAATGCCTCTTTTAAAGTCGAGTTGGCGAATGGTCATGAGGTGCTTGCATATATTTCAGGAAGGTTGAGAGTTAATTACATTCGCGTTTTACCTGGTGACAGGGTTTTAGTTGACTTGTCGCCCTATGATCTGACCAGAGGAAGGATAACCTATCGATTTCGATAAGGTGCTAGTGAGCTTTATGATTTTTAATTTGATTGTGACATATGGAGAAGCGACATGAAGGTAAGTGCTTCTATAAAGGTTAGGTGTGCCAAATGTAGAGTCATTCGTCGCAAAGGTAGGGCAATGATTATCTGTGAGAATCCAAAACACAAACAAAGACAGGGTTAATTAGGTGACGAGGGAGTTTCTACATGGCGATAGTTTCAGGGGTTAATATACCCGATAACAAGAGAGTCGAGACTGCATTGACAAGCGTGTATGGCATTGGATCATTTCAAGCCAAATCTATATTGGAAAAAACAGGGATTTTCGACAACCCGAGAGTTAGGGATATGGAAGACTCTGACTTGAATCGTATAAGAGAGATTATAGATCGAGAGAATCTTGTTGAAGGGGATCTTAGGCGAGAGGTAAACCAGAATATACGAAGGCTTATCGACATTGGTAGCTACCGAGGTACTCGGCACAGAAGGTCATTGCCTGCACGGGGCCAGAGGACCAAGACAAATGCTAGATCTAAAAGAGGCCGAAGGATTGCAGTTGCTCGTAGGAACACCACAGAGTAGATAAAAAGTATTAGAGGTATATATAGATTATGGCAAGACGACCAAGGACACGAAGGCGTGACAGAGGGCCTGTTCCCATCGGAAAAGCCTACATACAGTCTACGTTTAATAACACGATAGTGACTTTGACCGATCCAACTGGAAATGCTATTGCTTGGGGTAGTTCAGGAACTGCTGGTTTTAGAGGATCTAGGAAATCGACCGCGTTTGCTGCCCAGAGGGCCGGAGAAGATGCGGCCAAGAAGGCTATGGATCAGGGGATGAGACAGGTTGACGTTTATGTGAGAGGACCTGGAGCAGGTAGAGAGGCGGCTATCAGGGCTATACAGAGCGCCGGTATTTCCGTAAGCACTATCAGAGACGTTACTCCAATTCCACATAACGGATGTAGACCTCCAAAGCGTCGAAGGGTATAACGGTTATCTTGGAAAGCCTGTTATGAAAGAGAGAAGTCTTGGAGACATACTTAACGAAACTTTTGTTATCTATGGCAAAGGGCTGAGGGGATTTTTGCTGATAGCATTTATCATTTTTGGACCCGTAAACGTGCTAACGTTTATCGGCCCCAAGGTAAGTTTGCAAGAATATTTAACCACAGGGAGTATTTCTGGTTCGGCTGTTATGTTCTATGTTATAGCGGCGATAGTAACTATGGTGGCAACTACCACAGTGTTTTCTGCTGCTTCAACAGGTGTGGGACAACTGGTCGCATTCGGTCGTATTGATATCGGTGCGTGTTTCTTAAGAGTTGCCTGGAGGATTTATTCACTGTTATTCGTTTCTTTTATACTTACGATGGTCTTGGTGGTTGGTATAGGTGGAGCTGTTTTGTTAATTCCCGCGTTAGCATCTTTCGCGTTTCTCTTGTTTGCTTCCATGGCACTACCGGTATCCATATATGAAGGGAGCAAGTACCTAACAGCTTTATCACGGAGTTTTGGTTTGGTGAAAAGCAACTGGAAAAGAGTCCTAGGGGGCATTTTTCTCATTACTATGTTGATGCTGGGACTCGCGCTGGTGCTTGCAGTTCCATCTTTAATCTTTGTTCCAAGCGACTCAGAGGGACTTCAAATTCTTCCCACCGCCATCCAATATATTGTAGGTCTAATTTCTAACGCGGCAGCTGTTACTGTGGCCGCGATAGCTGTAACACTACTTTACTTTGATCTAAGGATTCGCAGTGAGGGATTTACTCTTGATAAATTGGTCTCCGAATTGGGAGTTAGAGCGCCGGGACAAAATAATACGAATAGTTTAGTAGGGTGATATGGCAAGATATACAGGACCAATACAGAAGAAACTCAGAGCACTAGGACTGGAATCATATGGTGTGTATGGGACTAGAAAAGACAAAAGGGTCAATCAGGGATTCACGAGAAGAAGAAGAATCTCTGCCTACGGACTACAGCTTAAGGAGAAACAGAAGGCTAAGTTTCTCTATGGTGTGCTGGAAAAACAGTTCAGAAATTACTTTGACAAAGCACTTTTCCAAGAAGGTATTACTGGAGATAATCTGATTATTTTGTTGGAACGAAGATTGGATAATGTGCTCTACAGATCAGGGATGTTCCTGTCGAGAAAACAATCTCGTCAGGCAGTCAATCATGGACACTTTAGTGTAAACGGTAGGAAGGTGAACATTCCTTCATACCAGATTGATCAAGGTGACGTGATTCAGTGGACTGAGAAGGGGAAAAAGACGTCTTTGTTTGAGATAGCACAAGAAAACTGCAAGACAATACCGACGCCTAATTGGATCGGATTGAGTCAAGCGGATATGGAAACGACTGCTATTACAATTCCTACTGCGGAGGATGGAGAGCCAGAAATCGATACCACCCAGATTGTAGAGCTCTATTCCAAATAAGGGCACAGGAGACAGCACTAATGACAATGGCAATGGACTACTCAGACATATCAATTCTTGATGGGCCAGAACTCGAAGAAGAAATAGTTATTGATACAAAAATTTCAGTTGAGGAAACATCCGACACATATGGAAAATTTGTGGTTGGCCCTCTTGACCCTGGATACGGGGTAACTCTTGGCAATCCTCTTAGGAGGGTCTTATACAATTCTCTTCCTGGTACAGCTGTCACTTGGGTCAAAGTTGAAACGGTTCAACATGAATATTCTACAATCGAGGATGTTAAGGAAGAAGTGCAAGAAATTCTACTTAATATTAAAGATGTCAGGATAAGGTCCGAGTCGACATCGGATACGCCTGGAAAACTTAGACTTGAGGCAAGGGGCCCAGGGTTGGTAACAGCGGCTGACATTATGGCGTCTGCTGACTATACGGTAGTGAACCCTGAACAGCCTATTGCCACACTGGATTCAGAAAAGGCTGAACTCGTACTGGAAATGAATATCGGGTACGGCACTGGGTATAAAGTTGCGGATAGCAGCGAAGGCCTTTCTATCGGTACTATCCCTATTGATGCTGTCTTCACTCCTGTTCGTAAAGTTAATTACACTATTGAACAGGTCAGTGTAGGACATCGAACGGACTACGAAAATCTCATACTTGAGGTTTGGACAGACGGCTCAACTCCTCCTGTAGAAGCAGTTGAGCAGGCTGCAAATATTTTGGTGAATCAATTTTTCTTGTTTACCAACGCGTCGAAGGCTGCTGAGGAAGGTTCGAGCGGAGTATCGCTTGCCATTCCAGCAGAGCATTACAACATGACGGTAGAGGAGCTAGACCTTTCATCTAGAACCCTTAACTGTTTGAAAAGAGCTGGTCTTAACAAAGTCGGTGAAGTGATGGAAAAAACAAAGGATGAATTGTTGGACATTCGAAATTTTGGAGAGAAGTCCTTTTCGGAACTTTATGACAAGTTTAGGGATATGGATATTCTTCCTGACCATCTCGATCCTAATAAGGCTGATTCAGAAGATGATGAAGATACGGATGGGGGAGAGGAATAATTTGAGACATCACATTGCCGGTAGAAAACTCAATAGGCCCACTGCACACAGGATGCTGATGCTGCGGACATTGGTGACAGACTTTATACGCCACGAATCGATTAAGACTACTGATAGCAAGGCTAAGGAAGTCAGGAGGATGGCGGAAAAGGTCATCACCCTTGGTAAAAAGGGAACCCTTCACCACAGGAGGCAGGCATCGGCTCTTTTAACAGATGAATATGTAGTTAAGAAGGTATTTGACGTTCTTGCTCCAAGATTTGAGACGAGAGAAAAGGGTGGATATACCAGGCTAACAAAGCTTGGACCTAGGAAAGGTGACGCTGCTGAAATGGCTGTTCTTGAGTTTGTGGAGTAAAGTTGATAGTTATAGCAAATTTTCTCTTTGACATTTGTGCCAAGGAGACTGGTGATGAAAGTTGCATCTATTGTTGAATATGAGGGAACAAAATATCATGGCTTCCAGTATCAGGTGGAGGTATCAACTGTACAAGGAGAACTCGAAAAGTCCATTCAAAAACTAACAGGTGAAAAAATTCGAGTAAGTGGTGCTGGGAGGACGGATGCCGGCGTACATGCCTCTGGTCAGGTAATTTCATTCGATTTGACATCTTCAACAGATTTTAAGTCTGTAGCTAGAGGTATCAATCACTACTTGCCGGACGATATTGCACTAAAAAGCGTTTATGAAGTCGGAGAATTGTTTGATCCACGTAGAGATGCTGTTTCTCGAGTCTATAGATACAAGATTTGGAATTCATCGGTTCGAACACCTCTAATGAGAAGAGTAACAACCCAGATAAGTGGAAAATTAGATTTGACAGCTATGACTGAAGGGGCAGCTATTTATTTAGGAACGCATGATTTTGGGAATTTCTCAGGCTCATTGAACATAGAAGGAGCGACTACCGTCAGGAGGATTGTTAATTCTGAGATATGTCAAGAAGGACACATCATAGATTACACAGTGGAGGGAAATGCATTTTTACCTCACCAGGTGAGGCGTATGATGGGTGCTCTAGTTGATGTGGGGAGGAAAATTATTTCAATGGAAGACTTAGGTCGTATGGTTGAGTGTAATAGTGATAAAATAGCGCACTCTCTACCACCGCAAGGATTGAGTCTGGAGGAAGTACGATACGATGGTTTTCCTCCTTCGAAACAGAAATATAGCTGCTAAGTATAGGATTTGGTAATGGCAATCAGACAAAAAATGTATCAACCAAAAAAAGCAGAGTTGAAACCTGAGTGGAGAGTTATAAACGCTGAGGGTAAGACTCTCGGAAGGCTCAGTTCGGAAATAGCCACTCTTTTGCAGGGTAAACACCGTGCTGGTTATGTACCTTACCTCAACACTGGGGATTATGTGGTTGTCATAAACGCAGAAAAAATAAGAGTTACCGGAAGTAAGTTGGAACAGAAGAAGTACTACAGGCATAGTGGGTACCACGGTGGTC
>CAJWWP010000011.1:0-42419 GCA_913048525.1 uncultured Chloroflexota bacterium | reverse complement strand
ACTGTGGCTGTTGATTCCCCCAAGGAATTGACGGCTATAATGGAGTCAGTAGGAAGGGAATCCGTGATCGTCAGTGTTGATGCGAGATCTGGGCTTGTTGCTCTCGATGGATGGACAAGGACCAGCCAGATCGAAGCTGCCGATTTGGTTTCTAACATGTTTTCGTTAGGTGTAGTCCGATGCATGTACACCGATATTGATCGAGATGGTACTTTGTCCACACCTAATTTCGATGCCATTAGTAATTTGGTAAACATGTCAAAAGTTAACGTCATTGCCGCCGGTGGTATATCTAGCCTGGATAGCATTTTGTGCCTGGCCAGATTGGGAGTCGAGGCTGCAATAGTAGGCAGGGCTATATATACAGGTCACGTGGATCTAAAAGAGGCTTTGAACGCGATTAATAAGATACGATAAAATGAATGCTCGAAGTTGTTCGAGTCCTGATTGAGATCTGAAAATGAGGAGACTTTGTCGCCGTGGCTAAAAATGCGCAAGATAAATTGACTCGTCCTTCTGCTAGAGATTTGGACATATATCATATTATTTCCTTGCTTCCCATAATGCCCTACCATGAAATTGCAGATCTTTGTTGTGGTGTAGGTACCCTCTCGGTTCCTTTGGGAAAGGCAGTTTACAGGGGAAGAGTGACGGCATTTGACTCCGTTAAAGCGAATCTCACAGTAGCTAGACGGGAGTTGAAAAATATACGGCTTTCTAACGTGAAAGCTAGGCATATGGCTAATGAGAAGAAGCTTCCTTTAAAAGATGAAAGCCTTGATGGCGTTATGGCATCTTTTTTTAAACAAGCTTCTAAAGCCCCATCTGATATTCTAGGAGAAGCTCATAGAATTATGAAGAATGGCGCCTGGTTAGCCCTAATGGAATGGCGAAAAGATTACACTGATCAAGGCCCTGCGATTAAGTCCAGAATATCTCAGGATGAATGTCGTGCTATGGCTGAGGATAAAGGATTCCGGTTTTACATGAGGCATGATTTATCTGAAATGGCCTATATGCTTTTGTTTCTCAAGTAGAACAATCGGAGAATGTCATATTGCTTACCAAAAGAATTATTCCTTGTTTGGACGTGGATGCTGGACGAGTAGTAAAGGGGATCAGTTTTGTAGACCTAAGAGATGCTGGCGACCCCGCTGAACTAGCTTCTTACTACGACAAACAAGGAGCTGACGAGCTTGTCTTCCTTGACATCACGGCCTCTTCCGACTCCAGGAATACAATTTTGAGCGTCGTTAAAGATGTGTCCGAACAGGTTTTTATTCCTTTGACTGTCGGAGGGGGAATAAGGACAGAATCGGATGTGCGAAGGATACTGGAATCTGGGGCTGATAAGGCCTCTCTGAATACAGCAGCTCTGAAAGACCCCGAGGTGATATCAGAAGCTGCGAAAAGATTTGGATCACAGTGTATCGTTGTGGCAATTGATGCAAAGAGAATAGACTCAAGCAATCTCACTGAACTTTCCCCTCACCATTCCAATTGTGATTCTCTGGCTCTGGACCGACATTCAAAATGGCAAGTATTTACACATGGTGGTAGAGAACCAACAGGAATCGATGCAGTTAAATGGTCTGTTATGTCTGCAGAATTAGGGGCCGGAGAAATACTTTTAACAAGCATGGACGCAGATGGCCATGAAAATGGTTATGATATTCAACTTTTGAGAGCTGTTTCAGAAAAAGTTAATATACCTGTCATAGCAAGTGGAGGGGCCGGCACGCTAGATCATTTTAGGGAGGCTGTAGAGGAAGGAATGGCGGATGCCGTCCTAGCGGCCAGTATATTTCACTTTGGCACTTATAATATTCGTGATGTTAAGGATTACCTTAATAGCTGTGGCGTTCCAGTTAGGCCGATAAATGACTCGGCATCATAGGAAGCATTTTCCAGAAGTTTACCCTCGTTGGAGCATTTAATGAATGTTATAAAATTGGATGACCGAGGACTTGTCCCAGCCGTGGTACAGCATGTCGATACTGATGATGTACTGATGCTGGCATATATGAATAGCGATTCAATACGTAAAACACTCGAGACGGGAGACGTCTGGTTTTACAGTCGTAGTAGAAACAAATTGTGGCATAAGGGAGAAATTTCTGGTAACTATCTTCGGTATCGGTCGGGGACAATCGACTGCGATGGAGACACGATATTAATACGGGCCTTGCCAGAGGGGCCTACGTGTCACACGGGAAGTAATTCTTGTTTTCAAAGAGATCTAGGAAATGAAACAGAATTTGACTCCAATAACCCTAGTAGTGGGGTTTTGCAAGAGTTATTCGATGTAATTCAGGAACGTAAGAAGAACCCAAACTCCAGTAGTTACACAAGCGCTCTCTTGGAAGGTGACATAAATAGGATCGCACAGAAGGTTGTGGAGGAGGCAGGTGAAGTTGCATTGGCTGGGGCTACGGGTCGATCGAAAGATATGACAGAAGAGATGGGAGATCTTTTATACCATGCCTTTGTGTTGATGGCTGCCAATGAGATAACGCTTGAAGAAGTGTGGTCTGTACTACAAGATCGACGTTCAGGATGAATCACCTGGCTCGTTATCCTGGTCAGAGGCAATAGCGGCATTCATGGCGGACACAGCTACTTGTATCTGGTCATCCTTTGGTTGTTTTGTGGTTAGTCCTTGCAGCCAGAGGCTGGGAGCAGTCAGCCATTGGACAAATAGGTTACCGGAATGCCTCCCATTAAATCTTATTACTTCATAGCTTAACGAGGCGATTACGGGGATAAGTATTATCCTAGAGAGAATTAGCCACCATAAGGGTTCTCTTGGAACTAGGCTGAACACGAAGATTGCGACGATCATGACAGTCAGGAGAAAAGCTGTACCGCATCTTGGATGTGCCGTAGGGTATTTACGGATGCTTTCAATATCTAGAGGATCTCCATTTTCCATTGCATGTACTGTCATGTGTTCAGCACCATGGTACATGTAGACCCGACGAATATCAGTCATAAATCCGATTCCTGTAACATAGGCCAGAAATACCAGTAGGCGTATAGCTCCTTCTGCAAAATTGGGGATTAAAGATGACTCGGTTATTCCCTCAAACGGTTTACTTGCGAACAATGGCAGTAGGAAAAATAGGACGATAGCGATTAACACGGAAAAACTGATCATAGCCAGCATAGACCATCTGTTTAATTCCTGATCATCCTGTTCTGCTGCTACCCCTGCTGAGTACGATAATGCAGACATCCCTATATATAGGGTCTCAATCAATGCCACGAAACCCCTAATCAGGGGTAAAGTTCTTAACTTTCCGGTGAACAAACCACCAATAGGGGTAGATTTGACCAATATTTCGTTTGAAGGAGCTCTGACCGCTACCGATACGTAATGTTGGCCTCTAATCATCACGCCTTCAAGGACAGCTTGACCACCATATGTTGGACGAGATTCACTCATGTCCACTTATCCTGGGCACTGCTCAAAAATAGAAAGAGATACTGGCACCTGTTGGAAATTTGTTTAGCCTAAATATTACTCGAGATTGAATCGTCTTCGGAGGCGTTCCACACGACCTTCTGTATCTACGATTCTTTGTTCACCAGTAAAGAAAGGATGACAGCCTGAGCATATTTCAACTCGCAGTTCAGGCTTAGTTGCACCAGTTGTAAAGGATTTTCCACATGAACAAATAACTTGTGCCTGTCGAAAATATTCCGGATGAATGTCAGTTTTCATATTAGACCTTAGCTGGGTATACGCTGGCGCATTTCTTACCGCCGGATACAAACTCATATTTAACTTTTCCGTCAATTAGCGCAAATAGTGTATGGTCTCTACCAAGACCAACGTTGGTACCTGGATGTATTTTTGTTCCTCTTTGTCTCACCAGTATTGACCCTGCTGTTACGATCTGAGTGTCGTAACGTTTAACTCCGAGTCTTTTAGACTCACTGTCCCTTCCATTCCTTGTACTTCCGCCACCTTTTTTGTGTGCCATTGTGGGCCCCTTCAGTATCTGCGACTATTAATATTCAGCCAGTACTTATATTTGTTACTCTTAAATCTGTGTAATGCTGGCGGTGACCATTTTTTCTTCTATACCTGGTTTTAGCCTTGAATTTCAAGATCACAATCTTTTTATCTTTGCCTTTGGCAACAACTTCAGTGTCAACAGATGCCCCCTCAATTGTGGGGGTTCCAACTATCACGTCTCCATCATGCGAGATCATGAGGACGTCGTCTAGAGTGACAGTGTCTCCTTGGTCAGCAGGTAATAATTCAACACGTATGGTATCTCCAGTACTAACTCGGTACTGTTTTCCACCAGCTTTTACTATCGCAAAATCCGTCACTTAAATCACCTTCACAAAACTTAATTTTACTCGTGTTCAGGCAATGGAGTCAATTGGGGGAAAGCAAATATTTGTATCATCTCGCCATATTATGAATGGAACACTTTTTCCGGGTGCCATTCATAATTATCTTGAGTGAGCCTCATCACGGCTACTAATCTTTTATTCTCGTCGTATGCGAGGCCTACCTGAGTACCAGTCGCCGATGGATCATTTTTGCCCTCTGCGGGGATCTCACGGCCATTACTGACGTATATAAGTTCTTCCTGACTTAGTTCAATGTGAGAGGCATCTGGAAGACATTTTCCAGGCTCTTCAGTAACTTCCTTCCAATTTCCTTCTGTGTATGCTTTTTCCACTTGCCAGAGCTTATGTGATTTTTCTAATAAAAACCCGGCTGAATATTCTCGTCTGAGTTTCATTAGGGTGCCCCCGCAACCCAAATAATTTCCCAGATCATTTGCTAAAGACCTAACATAAAACCCTTTTCCACATAAGACTCGGATACGTAAGAAAGGATTTTTGAAATCAATAAGTTCTAAACCACTTACGGAAACTTGTCTTGCTTTTCTTTCAATCTCAATACCTTGTCGTGCGAGTTCATATAGCTTTCTACCGTTGGATTTGATAGCACTAAACATGGGGGGTACTTGTAATATGTCCCCTTCAAATTCTTTGAGCGCTTTTGTTACGTGATTATGTGTTACGCCTGAAGGATCACCAGTATCTGTGCAAATACCGCTTTTGTCGTAGGTATCAGTGCTCTTGCCTAATTCAATTTCGGCGACATAGGCCTTGTCCCCATTCAACATATACTCGAGGAGCCTTGTAGCACTTCCGATTGCAATTGGAAGGACCCCGGATGCGAAAGGGTCTAAGGTTCCGCCGTGCCCGACCCGCCTGACATTGGAGACCTTACGAATCCGTCTGACCACGTCCATTGACGTTAAGCCTTCCGGTTTATCTATGTTAATGACGCCGGTCGAGACCAAGGTCAAGCACCTCGTTTTTGAGAGATAATCGAAGAGGTTAGTTACCCATCAGAGATTTTTCTCTGCTTCCTCTAATAGGTCCGAAATTTGTTCGGCTCGGTCTAGCGAGTCATCCAACATAAAACGTATGTTAGGGATCGTTCGCAAATCTAGATTTTTTCTGAGAGTGCGCTGTATGAATCCACCAGCTGACTTCAAACCATTGAGGGTTTTCTGTTTTTCTTCCCTTTCACCCATTATCGTGACATATACCGTTGAGCTTTGAAGATTTCTTGACGTCTCCACCGACACCACAGATGTCATGGTAGACAATCTAGGGTCTTTAACGTCACTGGTTATTATTCTGCTTATTTCTCTTTTGAGGAGAGAGTTAACACTATCCATTCTGTCATACATGTTCTAGTAACCAGTGGTGTATCGGTGGGGTCGAATCAATGTATTAAATTTGCTCGACAGAGTAAGCCTCAATGACATCATCCTCTTCGAAGTCGTTGAAGCCATCTACAGTTAGGCCGCCCTCAAATCCTGTTGCTACTTCTCTGACATCATCTTTAAAGTGTTTTAGGGTGGTTATGGATCCCACATGGATCTCTTCACCATTTCTCAATACGTGAACGGTGCATTCACGAGTGATTCTACCGTCGTTGACATAGATACCTGCCACTCTAGCGCGTCTTCCCAAACTGAACACCGCTCTCACTGAGGCCCTTCCAAAATAAACATCGTCATATTCGGGTTCTAACAGCCCCACTAGTGCTTTATCAATATCTTCAACTAGATGGTATATCACGTCGTATTGACGTACTTCTACACCCTCTTTGTTAGCTAAAGATTGAGCTCCTCCCTCAGGGACAGTGTTGAAGCCAATAATTATCGCTTCAGATGCTACGGCTAATAGTACATCTCTCTCAGTAATGCTACCGCTAGCGATATGGACCAAATTGACTCTCGTATCACTACCATTGAGTCCGTCCAGTGCATTACGAACAGCTTCGATACTTCCCTGCACGTCAGTTTTTATTATTAAGTCTACTTGCCGTATGTTTCCAGTTGTGCCTCTGGAATGGACGTCTTGAAGTCTTATTGCCTCTCTGTTGCTTTTGACCTGGCGCTCGTCCACAATTCGTCTGGCTTCTTTCTCTGTTCCAGCGACATTCAATATTGTGCCAGCTTCAGGAACTTCACTTAGACCCATTATTTCTACAGGCGCAGAGGGTCCAGCTTCTTCAATTCTGTTACCTTTATCATCAAAAATTGCACGTATTTTGCCGTACACCTCACCCATCACCACAATCTCACCTTGGTGCAGAGTGCCTGTTTGGACAAGAACAGTTGCTAAAGTGCCTCTGTTGCGTTCTAATCGCGCCTCTACTACTACACCTCTAGCATCTCTTTCTGGATTGGCTTTAAATTCGCTGATTTCAGCCACTAGGTGGATGTTTTCTATGAGTTCTGGTACCCCTTCACCTGAGAGTCCGGATAAAGGGACTGCTATTATGTCACCGCCCCAAGGTTCGACAAGCAGTTCATGCTCCGAAAGTTGTCTGTAGACATTGTCAATGTTGGCGCTTGGCAAATCGGTTTTAGTGACAGCTATGATGATTGGTACATTTGCAGCCCTAGCATGGTCTATTGCCTCTATCGTTTGAGGCATAACCCCGTCGTCGGCTGCCACAACAAGTATTGCTAGGTCTGTTACCTGGGCTCCTCTGGCTCTCATGGCGGTGAAAGCTTCGTGTCCTGGCGTGTCCAGAAACGTTATCAATCCCCCTTCACTTTCGATCTGATAAGCAGCGATATGCTGTGTGATACCACCTGCTTCTCCGTCCACAACATTAGTTTTTCGTATGCTATCTAATAAGGTGGTTTTTCCGTGATCCACATGCCCTAGGATAGTTACCACAGGGGGTCGGGTTTCTAAAAGGTCAGGATTTTCACTATTTTTATCAACTGTAAGCGACGCTGGACGAGAGATTTCATCCTCAATCTCATTTGCTTGAAACCCAAATAATTGCACCACGATGGATGCTATATCACGGTCGATTACATCGTTTACTGCAAACATATAACCGCCCCGCATTAGTCCTTTCACAACCTCGACGGGATTAACTTCCATGTTATCCGCCAGGTCACTAACTGAAATTACTGGAGGGATGTCGATCTTCTTTACTCTCCGAGTTGTTGTATTTTGACTATCGCTCGTCATATTTATCTGTATGAGTCCTTTTGGGTGTATATATACGTTTAGCTTGATTAATGTGTGTTTGTACCTGTATTAATCGTCAGATCATTTATTAGTTGTTTCTTTCGTGACCAATATACCGCCGAGCCCCTGCAGGGCCGATGCTGATCTGGGCATCGATCCGAAACGTCTGAACACTTTCAGTATTTTGGTGAAGCCATGGGCTTTTCAGAGGTTATCTGCGTCTTCTTGCTGGACGATTTCTACGGTTGTTTCTGTTAGCGCTCGATTGGTTTGAGCTCTTTCTCCCCTTTCTGGCAGTAATTCCCCCCCGTAGGTCTTCTATATCCTCTGCGAATCTGATTGCACCGACAGTCTGTTGACCGGAACCCGCTCGATGAATTGACCATATGTCTTCAGGCACTTCTCTCAAATCAGTTCCAAACTCTTCTTCTTCTTCGACATCATCAACTAGACTATCGTCCTCGAGCAAGAGGAGTTCTTCTTCTGCTGTTAAGGCTCCTTCTACTATAGGCGTTTCTTCTGCAGAAGAAGGATTTTCCGCTTTGACAGCTTCTTCCTCAGCGATCATTGCTGCGAGTAGTTCATCCTCGTCAGTTTCTGATTGACCTGCCTCATTTTGCTCATGAGGTTCTGTCACATCTGCTTCACTTTCTAATGTTGGCTCGGATACTATTTCAGAACGAGCAGCTTCAATAGAGGCGGTCAGCTTCTTAAGCAGCTCGCCATCAGATAGAGACTCTTCTTCAACAGCAGAAGGCGCCACCTGTTCAGGTTCTTTGGTGAGATCGACATCCAGATCACTTTTAATATCAACTTTCCAACCTGTAAGTTTTGCCGCCAGTCTGGCGTTTTGTCCTTCCTTGCCGATGGCGAGTGAAAGGTGCCGGTCAGGGACAATGGCAGTCGCGTTATCACTGGTAGTACTGAGTATCACGCGGTGTACTTGAGAGGGACTGAGAGCGTTTTGTATATATCGGTTAGGATCTTTGCTCCACTCTAGGATATCTATTTTCTCGCCTTGGAGTTCATTGACGATACTTTGAATGCGTACTCCTCTGAGGCCTACACACGAACCAACAGGATCGACACCATCCTGACGAGCTCTAACTGCAACTTTGCTTCTGGAACCACTTTCACGAGCGATACTTACAATTTCTACCGCTCCGCTATATATTTCGGGCACTTCCTGCTCGAAAAGACGTTTTAACAACAGTTCGTCGGTTCTAGAAACAATAAGTTCCGGTCCCCGCAGGGATTCTTTGTCGATCGCTTGGAGAAGAACCTTGATCATTGAACCTTGCCGGTACCTCTCTGAAGTAACCTGCTGGCTGATAGGAAGTATTGCTTCAGCCCTTCCCATATCTACTATGATTTTTGTAGGCTCAATTCTCTGGATTGTCGCGGTGATTATTTCCCCTTCTCTACCTTCAAACTCTGAAAGTATTATCTCTTTTTCAGCCTCTCTAAGTCTTTGAAGTACAACTTGCTTAGCTGTTTGTGCCGCTATCCTGCCGGCACTGTTAGGGAGGTTTTCTGTTGCTATGGTATCGCCAACATCAGCTGTTGCTTTATAAGCCTCTCGTGCTTCGGCGAGTGATATTTCTTGCAGCGGGTCTTCAACTGTCTCTACCACAGTTTTTATAATGTCTACTTGGATATCACCTGATCCGGGGTCTAGCCTGACAGAGATATTTCTGCCCTCGGTTACACTGTCTTTTTTGAATGCTGAAACAAGAGCGACCTCTATAGCGGACATAACCTTATCTCTCGGGAGACCTCGCTCAGCAGCAAGCTGGGTTAAAGCGACTAGAAAATCACTTTTCATTTTCCTTCACCTCCAGCAAGTAATTTGTCTATATAACAAAGAAAGAGGGGGCTACCCTCTTTCATAAAAAACATTCGTATATAAGCGTCTACAATCCGCTGGCCCATTATATCAAAATAGGGAGGCTAAAACAACTTACGGAATACAAGATAAAGGACGGCGTATTAGGTAGAATATAGAGGAGTTTAGTATTAGGAAATTGGGCATTGAGTTTTAGGGAGTAATATGCCGTTTTCATTCTCTGGAAAACACTTATTTGTCATCTTTAAACTTGTCAATTTAGCTATCTTTCTCCCTTTTGCCCTCATTACGGTTGTTTTCAGTTTTTCGTGCGCAAACCCTGAAACCCAAAGGATCATGGTTTTTTCTGCAGCAAGTCTTGTGGATGTGCTTCAGGAAACAGCCCCTGAATTTGAAAAACAAACTGGCACGAAATTAATTTTCAATTTCGCTGGCTCACAAACTTTGGCCGGGGAAATATCCAATGGTGGACCAGCAGATATCTTCATATCTGCTGGTCACAGCCCTGCTAGATTTTTGGTCGACCGTGGACATATAAAGGAGGAAAACATACTTGAATTAGTAGAGAATGTTTTGGTCGTGGCTACCTCCGATGACGGCGAATATGTCAATTTCAGCGATATAGCCGAATTAGCAAATATGCATCGCATTGCGATAGCCGATCCAGATTTAGCGCCAGCAGGGGAATATGCTAAGGAAGCATTGCATAACATAGGTATCTGGTCTGAGATTTCTAGGAGGACCATATTAGCGGCAGACGTTCGTACCGCCTTAGCCTATGTGCAAACCGGTGATGTGGATGCAGCTGTGGTTTACATCACCGATGTATCAATAGCTAAGGGAGTGTCCACAAAATTGTTTATCAACGGGATGCACCATACCCCCATCGTGTATCCTGCGGCAGTTGTTGAGAATGCCAGAGAGCCAGTTTTAGGAAAGGAGTATTTGGACTTTCTAACTACCGCCTATGCTTCTTCTGTTTTTGAAAAATATGGATTTGCCTCCGTTAAAGAAAGGATAAATTAATGAAACGAAATGTTGACGTAACCCCGGACGTCAATTTTCTTAGCTAGTTTGTGACTGATATTTAATGCTAGAAATAACCTATATAACGCTTAAAGTGGCTATAGCGGCAACTCTTATAAATTTCCCCTTCGCACTTTATATAGGGTGGATTTTAGGTAGAAAAAATCCCAAAGGAAGATTGGTATTAGAAGTTTTTATTTCTCTTCCATTGGCTCTTCCGCCCGTTGTCACGGGCTATGCTCTACTAATAGCACTGGGCAGCCGAAGTCCCATAGGGAACTTTATACAGAACGTTTTGGGGATCGATATCATATTCACCTGGGTAGCTGCTTCGTTAGCCGCTGCCGTTGTGTCTTTTCCTTTGATGGTTCGTTCTATCATCGTCGCTATGTCTGCAGTGGACCCTCGGCTCGAGAGATCTGCTAGATCATTGGGTGCCGGCCCAATGAAAACCTTTTTTTCTATAACACTTCCGTTGTCATACCAGGGTGTTATAGCGGGTACATTGTTGGGATTTGTTCGTGCTTTAAGTGAGTTTGGGGCTACTATTATTGTAGCTGGGAACATACCAGGTGTTACACAGACGTTGCCGCTAGCAATCTTCGCTAGAGTTCAAACTGGTAGGACTTCAGATGCCTTTGAACTCGTGGCCGTGTCAGTTCTTTTAGCTGTCATTTCTCTTGGGGTTCATAACTGGTTGTTGTCTCGTTCAGGTAGCAAAGGTGGGATATGACTAAATCAGGTTGTGCAATCAGGCTGGGAGTCAAGAAGCGCCTCGGAGAATTCACCTTGGATTGTCAACTTGATATAGCAAACGGAATTACCGCAATATTTGGTCCTTCCGGTAGTGGCAAAACTACTCTTTTGGATTGCATTGCTGGTTTTCTTTCTCCAGATCAAGGTTGTATTTCTAAGTTTGGCAGAATTGTTTTTTCGAGTGAACGATCTATAAATGTTTCACCTAATAAGCGTGGGATAGGCTACGTAGTCCAAAATTCCGCCTTGTTTCCCCACCTCACTGTAAAAGAAAATATTAATTACGGGTTTTCCCTGACTTCGGAGCAAAAGAGAAAATATTCCTTAGAGACAGTAATGGAAATACTGGATATTGCATATTTGTCGGAAAGGGATACTAGAAATTTATCTGGAGGTGAACGGCAGAGAGTCGCCTTAGCCAGGTCTTTAGCTGCTTTTCCCGACATACTTCTTTTGGACGAACCATTAGCTTCTCTAGACGCTCCGTTTAGGGGCCTTATTATTCAAAAACTAAAGATCATTTTCAGAGAATTAGGAATACCAATGATATATGTGTCTCATTCGATTTCTGAGGTGATAGCTTTGGCACATCAGGTGGTTGTAATGTCAGAAGGAAGCGTACTAGGTAAAGGAAACGTCAGTATTTTGCTGAGGGACTCAAATGTAAAACGGGTAGCAGATTTTTCATCTTTTGAAAATCTTTTGCAGGGTTCCATTAGTCCTGTCGGTATTGATGGACAGAAATCTATTGCGTTAGGTGATACCAAACTAATCCTTCCCGTTGAGCGATCGGAAGGAGAAGAAAAAGAAGAGGTTTCTGCCATAGTGTCGATAAGGGCTTCCGATATCATTCTAAGCAAAATTAAACCGATTGGATTAAGTGCTCGCAACGTTATTTCAGCCCGAGTAAAGGAAGTGCATGGTACCGATAGTTCTGTGCTGGTTGAATGTGATATAGGTGAGCCAATTTATGTCGAAATCACTTCTCTGTCTCAATCAGAACTAGGTATTTATTCGGGCACTGAAGTGTTCTTAATAATTAAGGCGAGCAGTATTATGGTGTTGGGCAACTGATTTAAGACTTAGACGTCCCTCAATGACTTTATATTAAGAGCTGTCCTGACTCTTTTATGACGGTTCCCCTGGCCACTATGGTGTCGACGTTATGGAGAGCTTCTATTTTTACTGACGGGTCTCCATTAATAATTAAAACGTCGGCTGACTTCCCTGGCGTGATGGTTCCGATTTCGTTATCTCTTCCCAGACACTCAGACGATGTTTTTGTAGCGCAGGTTATTGCTTCCATGGGACTGATTCCCATACTGTTAACCATTACCTCAGGAATGTATGCGAAGTCGTCGAAATGGGCATTTGTCATTCCTGAGTCCATACCGGTGACAAATTTAACTCCTCTGTGCCACATATCTCTGAGAATTTCAAATCGCCTTTCTGGATCGGCCATGGCCCCTGAGTCTGGTGTCTTTACACGTCCACGAAGTTTGTTCAGGTGTGAAAGTGCCAACGTTGGGTCTACATATATACCTTTTTCCGCAATTTGATCCGCAACATCAGGGTCATAGTCGTATAACTCTTCAGGATTTTCTGATAACCAAGAGCAATGTACTAGGTTGTGTATGCCTGCTTTAACACAATTCCGTACACCTTCGGTCGCATGACAGTGGGCTGCCATCTTGAGACCTAATCTTTCTGCGTCTTTTACTGCGTCTCTTAGGGTGGTCCAGTCGTATTGAGGAGCTCGTACGTTAGTTCCTGGGGTAAATCCACCTCCAGTAGACATGATTTTTATATGGTCGGCTCCCAGTTTAAATTGATTCCTAATAGCTCTGACGACCTGCTCGCTAGAATCAGCCTCTGTCCCAAAAGTGTTGCAGTGGCCTCCAGTGGTTGTGATTGGAGTCCCAGCGACCAATAATCTTGGACCAGGTATGATTCCTTCCTCAATACTTTGTCTTAGAGGGAATACAACCTCATTCCTACTGCCGAGATCCCTCATCGTCGTGACTCCAGAAGAAAGAGATGAACGGACGGCTTGGCTACCACGAAGTAGAAATGTTTCGTTCGTCTCTGTGGTTATGTGGGTGTATGCATCGGATTCTGCGCTACAGTGGATGTGGGAATGCATTTCTATGAAACCCGGCATTAAAGTTCCACCTGAACTATCTATAACTCGAGCCTCAGCTAGTTCGATTTCAGTTAGTTCAGATTGTGAGCAAACTTTAGATATAGTTTCTCCCTCAATAACAACGGCGGCATTTGGTACGACTTTTGAAGAAGAACCGTCTATTAATCGGTCAGCCTTTAGAACAAGTTTCATGTTGGGACTCCATAATGGAATTTGATTGAACAAGGAGAAATGAGGGCATTATATAGCAGTAGGAACCTCTAAAGATTGCCACTTGTTCAAACCACCAATATACTTCGCATCGGCTTTATCTGGAGGGATATTAATGACAGACCTAACTTGGGAAATGAACCCTTTTGGCGGAGCTCTTGTAGACCCAATATCGATTAATCCCGACCCAAAGGTATTTTCTGGTCAATTGGACCGGGCACTTCAAACCTGGAAACTTGTTGACGTTAAAGTAGCATGGTTGGAAATCTTCCCAAATCGCTTGACAGCTATACCTGTTGCAGGAGAAAAAGGTTTCAACTTCCATCATGCTGACAATGATTCAGCAACTATGACGCTGGACGTTGATCCAGGAGCTTTTATACCTCCATATGCAACACATTACACAGGTGTTGGTGGCGTGGTTATAAACAAAGATAAAGAAATTTTAGTTGTTTCGGAGAAATATAGATCTAGGGATAGAGGTCCTTCTTATAAACTGCCTGGGGGAGCTTTGACCCAGGGAGAACATTTGGCATCGGCTGCTGTTAGGGAAGTGGAAGAAGAGACAGGTATTAAGACCGACTTCGAGGCTCTAGTATGTTTCAGACATTGGCACGGATATAGATATGGGAAATCTGACATATATTTTGTTGCTCGGCTCAAGCCACTGAGTGAGAATATTACTATGCAGGAAGAAGAAATTGCTGAATGTTTATGGATGCCAGTGGATGAATTTTTGGGTTCCGATAAAATTCATTTATTCAATAAAACAATTGTCAGAGCGGCTATTCAGAGCGAAGGAGTCTCGCTAGTGGAAATTCCAGGTTACGGTCCTTCCGATGATTTTGAGTTTTTTATGCCGTCTGGAGTTATGACCTAGATAGGCTTTATAGCGGTTCTTTCTACTTGTTCACTGGCTGACTTGGATTTTCTTATTAATTTTGTAAGTGGAGGTGTATTCGATGGCTGAGAAAAGCCTTAAACAACGTATTCGTGACGGTGAAAAATTGATAGGTGTTTCCGTTCCATTGAACGCTACCAAACTTGAGATGGACTCTATAATTCAAAAAGACGAATACGACTTCGTGTTTACTGACAGTCAACATGGCCCATTCAACGAGGAAACACTGGTTCAGTTTTGTGCTTATGCCTCTGATTTGGGCATTCCCTCACAGTTTCGTATAAAACATACGAGACATTCTTACCTTATCGGAAATATTCTCGATTTGGGACCTGTTGGCATAGAGGTTCCTCAAGTGGAAGATATAGAAACTGTCAAGGAAGCGGTTCATTACTTTTATTATCCCCACAAAGGGGGAAGGAGTGTGGGAGGAGCCGCTCGATATGGATTAGATGGGAGAGGGGAGAGGATAGAATACGCCGACTGGTGGAACTCCACAGGATTTCTGTCTATACAAATGGAGTCTCTTAGGGCTGTGACAACGGTAAAGAAACTTGCGATAGAGGGTGTGGACTGCCTCACATGGGGACCTAACGATCTATTATTTGATATCGAAAGCCATTCTAATCCTCTTCTGAGAACAGTCGACGATTGTGTTAAACACGCTCTGGATCAACTTGGTAATAGTCACACGAAGATTAGTTTCCGAAGCTATGATTATAAATTAAGGGATAAATATTTTGATATGGGTGTAACCGTACTTATGGAAAGCCCTAGACTCTGATTTTTAGTGATACATGTCTATATTGAGTGAAAAATTGTAAAGATTAAGTTGCATATGAAATTGACACCCTATTATCCCAAAAGTACAATTGATAGGTTATTTTGAGAGGCTAGGATATGCCCAAGAGAACCTACCAACCTAGAAAAAGAAGACGCGCTAGAGTTCACGGATTTCGATCACGAATGAGCTCAAAAGGCGGTCGTAATGTTTTAAAGCGACGTATGTTTAAAGGACGTCAGAGGCTTACTGTTTGAGGCTTTTAAGACGTCTGGTTGCATTATAGTGGCTTGGATAGGGTCGTTTAGTTACTGACTCTGCCTAGAGTTTCATCTTTCAACCATTACTTTAAACGCAAGGTTTAGCTCCGATGGTTGTATAGTTTGTATATGCAAAAAGAAATGCGACTCACTTCTTCGTCGGACTTTGCTAACGTCCGTGTGCTGGGTAACAGCTGGGCAGATAATTTTTTTGTGCTGGCGGCATGTAGGAGAGTTCATTTCCCGAATAATGAAGATTACCAGTCAAGATTTGGATTCGTGGTCTCTAAAAAAATAGGCAATGCAGTGGTACGAAATAAATGCAAAAGACGGATGAGAGAATCTGCGAAATTGCTGAATGTAATAACCGGCTACGACATTGTATTTATAGCTCGCCGTAACGCCAGTGTTGCCTCTTTTCAGGAAGTTTGTGGCTCCATGTCTAGACTTGTTGATAAAGCAGATCTTAGCCTAGTTGCATGAAATATCTGAGTGTTGTCGATTGGCTTTCAGTTGGAAAATATGATTAGCTACAAACTTAGTCGAAGTGCTATTTGGACGATAAATTTTTATAAGAGAGCCATATCCCCCTATCTTCCCGCAGCTTGCAGGCATCATCCAACATGCTCAATTTATGCGATGGAAGCCATTGATAAACATGGTTTGTGGAAGGGATCAGTCTTGGTAACCGGACGGATACTTAGATGCAACCCGCTAGGAACTAAAGGCTATGACCCGGTTCCTTGAAATAGGAAGTACTTTGGTTAAAAGTTTAGATCACCACCATATGTCGACTAAGTTCGGGACATTGGTATTTAACTCAGTTTTGACCATATTATTACTGGTTGTTTTTGTGGGTTGCTCTCGTGTTGGTACCGCTCAAGGATGGTCCGGCGGTGTGGTCGTAGATGAATCTCTCATTATCGGTAGTATGGACGGTCAACTACTGTCTATAAACATTGAAACCGGCAGGCATGATTGGGCCCCGACATTATTGCGGGTAGACGAGGATAAGGATGATAGGAGAGCCATATATGGAACTCCAGCAGTTTATAAGGGTGTTGCCTTTGTTGGGTCATATGATGGCAAGATGCACGCCTATGCACTGGACAACGGGGTTTTATTAGAAACAGAGCCAATTGCGGATGAGATTGTGGGTGGGGCCTTGATAGAGGACGGGGTTTTGTACGTTGGTTCAAGTGACGGCTTTATGCATGCCTATGATATTTCTATCCGTGGACAAGAAGTAACAATGGAAAGAAAGTGGCAATTTCAGACAGGATCCAGTATATGGTCCACCCCTCAGGTTTTTGAGAATCTCTTGATCTTTTCTTCGCTCGATCACAACATTTATGCTCTTGATCTAAGCTGCAACACATGTATTGAGGGCGGGGCGACAAAGTGGGTATATGAGACTGGTGCTGCTGTAGCCTCATCACCACTCGTTTCAGACGGAGAAGTTTATATCGGGTCCTTCGACGGGAACTTTTATTCATTGGATGCTACGTCAGGGGTTGAGAACTGGCGATTTACAGGTGCCTCCAATTGGTATTGGGGGAGAGCTGTTACGGACAGAACTGCTGTGTATGCCCCATCTTTGAATGGAAGTTTGTATGCACTTGACAAAAATGATGGAAATCTGAGATGGGAAAGTAAGACAAAAGGAGCTATTGTGGGCTCACCGGCAATTGTCTCCGACATGATTGTCTACGGCTCCAAAGGTGGGGATCTTTATATCTCAGAATTGTCCTCCGGGATAATTATGGGTACGTGTAGCACAGGGGAAAAAATTGAGGCGCCTATTACTTCTGATGGGAACTCCGTTTATTTTAGTGTGAGAGATCATTCGATCAGAGCAATTCAAATAAAGGGAAATGGAAATCCGGATGAAAAGTGGGATGCGCCGTATTTTTCAGACAAGGCGAAGGATGGAGAGATCCCGAATCCGAGTGATTGGGCCCCTTCCTGTTGATAGCATTTATTAGTCACATACATTTTATGAGTACTTGAAGGTTACCTAGTGGAATTATTTGGTCAAATATGGGGCACCGTCATCGTCCAGCCGATGATCAATTCGTTGATTTTTCTTTACAGCGTTGCGTTTAGCAATTTCGGAATTGCCATAGCGATATTTACCATAGCTATAAGAGGGGTAATGATGCCTCTCACTGTCAAGCAAAGTAAGCAAATGAAAGCTATGTCCGCTCTGCAGCCGAAAATAAAGGGGATTCAGTCTAAATATTCGAACGATAAAAAAAGACAATCCCAGGAAACCATGAAGCTCTATAAAGAACAGGGAGTAAATCCAATTGGTTGCCTTGGTCCAATGTTCATACAGATGCCCATATGGATTGGACTCTATCAAGCTATTATAAAAACCGTTCCGTCCACGCCTGAGAGTTTGGTTGGTTTGTCAACCAACTTATACTCCTGGATGCCTATGGTCAAAGATGTTATTCCCTTGGATAGTTCTTTCTTGTGGTTGAACTTGGCTCGTCCTGATACCTTGCCAGTTCTGCCAATTATGGTTGGCGTTTCGATGTTTCTCATGCAGAAAATGACTATGATGCCTGCGGCTGATGACAAACAGGCGTCAACCAATAAAATGATGCTGTGGATGATGCCTTTAATGTTTGGGTTTTTCTCGATGCAGTTTCCTAGCGGCCTAGCTCTGTATTGGGTTATTTCAAATATTGTGGGTATAGTTATTCAGGGCTTTATAACGGGATGGGATCCACTAGTAAACTTAGTAAATTTCAGGAGAACTGCACCGCCAGAGCCAGCCGTTTCAATGTCGGGCGCTTCAGCTTCTGCACTCGAGGAGAGTGAACAATATGAACTCAATACAGATGACGGGGAAAACAGTGGAAGACGCGATCGAGATCGCCATAAGAGAACTAGACGCAGAGCGAGACGAGGTAGAAATAGACGTCGTTAGTAGAGGAAAGTCTGGTGTTTTTGGTATAGGTAGTGAGCCTGCGAAAGTTGTTGTCACCCGGATCTCGAAAGGTGTTTTGGCTTCAGAAAATGTATTGGATGACTCTTCTTCTGAAGACGTCTCCATATCCCAGGGAGATGTAATTGAAAATGGGAGAGAAACCATCAATAAGTTGATTGAATTTATGGGAGTCGACGTTACTTCTAATTTACGTCGAGCTGATAACGAAGATGGTGGTGGTCCCTTGTTTGAGATTGAAGGGGACGACTCAGGTCTTTTAATCGGTCGAAAAGGTGAAACCCTCCGATCATTTCAATTTCTAGTCAGGTTCCTGGTTAGTCGAAATATGGGTCAAAGAACAAACGTATCGGTTGATGTGGAAGGATACGATGATCGAAGAAAGCAATCTCTTCACAATCTTGCAGAAAGAGTTTCACAGAGGGTTGTTAGGACGGGTCGGTCGATAGAGTTGGAACCGATGAACCCTCGCGAAAGACGTCTTGTGCATATGTTCTTGGCTGATGAAAGTGGTGTATATACAGAAAGCTCCGGTTCAGGAAGTGACCGCAAGATTGTGATCTTTCCCAGTTAGGTGGGGATTTGGAACGTAAGCCTGGATGATGTGCAATATCTGGCGGTGGGGCACATAGCTAAAGATATTTCTACTTTTGGATATGTTGCGGGGGGAGCTGTTTATTACGGGTCAGTTACAGCGGATAGGCTAGGATTTAAGCCAGGGATACTCACCTCTTACTCGCCAGATTTTAGTTTCCCAAGCGAGCTTGAAAACTGTCCGGTACGATACTCGGTTTCAAGGTTAACTACCACATTCGAGAATATATACAGCGGTGCCAGTGATCGAAGGAACAGAATCCAGTACGCCCATGATATTGCCGACCCTGTCTCTCTATCAGTGCTTCCAGAAGCTTGGACCCGGGTACCTATACTTCATCTTGCACCACTACTTGATGAAATCCCAATCCAGATAATTGACCTATTTCCAGACTCATTGATTGTGGCTTCTATTCAAGGCTGGACTAGGCGAGTAGGGGAAAACGGACGAGTCTATGCGAACAAATGGGATGGCGCGGAACTTTTGCCTAACATTGATGTCGCTATATGCTCCGAGCAGGATGCTTATGAACCAACTGATATTGCCAATTGGAGAAAACTTGCCAAGGTGTTGATTGTTACAAATGGAAAGTACGGCGCACGAGTTTATTCGGACGAATTCACCTTTAAGTCAGAATCAATAAATGTTGCAGAAATTGATCCAACAGGAGCGGGAGACGTGTTTGCTGCTGCTTTTGCAGTAAGATTCTTCGAGACTGAAGATTTGCGGGAGGCATCTGACTTTGCCTCAGTTGTGGCTGGACTCAGTGTTGAGTCTCAAGGGGTATCTACTATTCCTTGTCGAGGAGTAGTTAATAGTTTCAGAGAGGGATGATTTTAGGTTCATACCTGACTTCGCTACCGATTTTGTCCAGTATTGTTGCTTAACCCATCGCTCTTTTACATAATTGGGTCTGTATAGGATGGAGTGCTTGATATTTCACAGTAAGCGTCACAGTTTTACTCCATATAAAGTTGGAGAGTTATGGGCCTATCACTAGAAAAGTCTGCCAAAATTGCGCTTTACATTTTTATAGCGGCGGTCGTTGTATTTGTTTTGTATCTCGTGAAAGGGGCTCTGTTTCCGTTTGTAATTGGCATTGTTTTGACCTACTTGCTTTACCCTATCGTAAGGATAGTAGAAAAGGTTTTACCCGGAAAAACTCTGTACCCAAAACTATCCAGGGGCATTTCTATAGCCATAGTTTATTTGCTGGCAATCATTTTGTTGATAGGAGCAATTTTGTTAATAGTTCCGCCTCTTTTCGCTCAATCAACAGAACTCATTAGTAAATTACCAGTGTTTGTTACCGAAGCTATAAACAGCGTGGAGGGTTGGAATAAAGAATACTCAAACAGCATTCCTGAGCCGCTACGATCAGAAATAGGTGGTATTCTCGCTGCCATTGGGTGGATTATAGACAACCTAGGGAACATAGTGCTCTCCTACCTTCAGGGTTTTCTTGGCCGGGTTGCTGTAGCCGCTGTACACGCTTTTTCTCTTGTTATTGGTCTAATTGTAGTCCCAATATTTGTGTTTTATTTGTTGAAGGACAGAGAGAAGGTACGAGAGTCGTTCGTAGATATTTTCCCTGCCGACTCTCAGATACATGTAGTGTATGTTCTAAGAATTTTGAATCGTGTAGTTGGGGCATATGTGAGAGCTCAAGTGACTCTTGCTGCTGTAGTTGGGTTTTTCATCTCGATTGGTTTAATTTTGATCGGAATTGATTACGCGATACTCCTCGGAGTAGTGGCCGGGATGTTTGAATTCATTCCCATAATAGGGGCCTGGCTTGGATTTATTCCTGCTTTAGTGGTCGTACTTTCAACTTCTCCAGATAAGTTTATTTGGGTTTTGTTGCTCTACGGAGGAGTTCAACTAATGCAGGGAGCATTTTTGGTTCCTAGGATTCAGAGTTTTGCGATCAAAATTCACCCATTGTTGATTTTAGTCTCCATTGTGATAGGCAGTGAAATTGGTGGGTTGTGGGGAGTGATTTTAGGACCTCCGATAGCGGCTTCTACAAAGGAGCTTATCGTGTATTTTTCCAATATAAAAAAGAATAACGGGGTAAATGAAGTACTCTCAACTAGAAGTGCAGCTAACTCTGAAACTGTGACGGACTCTACAGTGCAGCCGAGATGATAAATATAGAACGTTTTAACGATGGCAAGATAGTGGTTTTGAGGCTGCCCAATAGCAATATGAATAACTCTATTCAATGGGAGTTCGAAGACTGTTGCGCTGCCCTCTCACAGGATTCCGACGTTAGAGTTGTGATATTAACCTCTTCTTCTTCCGATTTTGTTTCAAGCCCGTCGGCAAACAACTTTAGCTTAGCGCCTTCTGTCTCAGCGATAAAACAACCTATTTTGGGAGTTATTTCTGAGAATGCCCACGGTCTTGGTCTAGAGCTTATTTTGGCGTGTGATGTAAGGATTTGTGGTTTAAAAAGTAAATTCTCCATGTCCCATGTAATGCAGGGGGTGATACCTTCCGACGGCGGCACCCAAAGATTACCTAGAATAGTAGGGCAAGGCAGGGCTTTAGAAATTATCTTAACTGGCAGAGTTGTCAAAGCACCGGAGGCACTTGAAATGGGTATGGTCCACCGAGTGTCAGCTACTGATCCTCTGAAGGACGCTCATTGTATAGCGGGAAAAATTTCCACACATGGGCCCAAGGCAGCCCAGTATCTCAAGGAAGCGATTTACACTGGCGTTGACATGACTTTGCGTCAAGGCATGAATTTGGAGGCGGATATGAGTGTCATATTGCAAAGTACCTTGGATAGGACTGAAGGGATAAATTCGTTTTTGGAGAAGCGGGACCCAAATTTTAAAGGAGACTAATTAGTATTCAAAATCCTGTTGTTTTGTATGAATGCTCTGACGATATAGCGATTATTACTTTGAATCGTCCTTCTCATATAAATGCGTTTTCTGTTCAAATGAGGGATGAGCTTTACGAGACACTTAATCTCCTAAAAGATGATCCAAATGCTAAAGTGGCTATTTTGAGGGGATCTGGAGAACGAGGCTTTTGTGCGGGAGCAGACTTAACGGAATTTGGTACGGCTCCTTCACAGGTTATTGCACGGTCAGTGAGATGGGAAAGGGACTTATGGGGGCTTTTTCACACTCAGCCAAAGCCTTTAGTGGCGGCACTTCACGGATATGTAATTGGATCAGGCATTGAAATCGCTTCTCTCTGTGATGTGCGCATAGCTGCTGATAATTGCGTTTTTCGTATGCCTGAGGTAGCTCTTGGTATGGTTCCGGCGGCGGGCGGCACTCAAACTTTGCCACGCCTAATTGGGACGTCTCGCACTTTAGAATTTATATTGAGTAATAGAGTGATGAAAGTGGAAGAGGCAAGGAAGATAGGACTGGTGGACAGGGTGGTTGGCACTTCAGAACTATTAGACGAATGCTTGTCAGTATCCAAACTACTTTCTGGATACGATGAATGCGCGCTTTTTCTTGCGAGAAAATCTGTTTTATTGGGATTAGATTTGCCTTTGCAGGCAGGTCTGAAACTAGAAAAAAGATTAGCTGAAACGTTGTCTATGAGGTAGATAATGTGTTGGCTGCCCGGCCAGGATTCGAACCTGGGTCGAAGGATTCAAAGTCCTTAGTGCTACCACTACACCACCGGGCATTAACCAACAGTAATTCAGTATAGAGCATTTTAGACTCAACGTATTGTGTAAAGGTATGGTTTGTTTGTAGTCTTATATACTTAGCATCCAGTGTCGATTTTAGGCGCCGTTACTAACTAATAATTTTTATCATCTTTTATGGTGGGGAGATGAATTTGCCGACTTCTTTTTTTCAGGATTCGATTGATAAAATTAGAGCCAGCATAAATAGCGTAGTAGTCGGTAAAAAAAATGTCGTGGATTTAGCCATTGTCGCGGTTTTGTGTAAAGGGCATATCTTGGCGGAAGATGTACCGGGGATAGGAAAAACCACTCTTGCTAGGGCATTAGCTGGGGCCCTCGAATGCACCTTCGGCCGGATACAATTTACACCTGATTTGATGCCGTCAGACGTGTTGGGTATTAATTGGTTTAATCAGAAAAAACACGAATTTGAATTTCGGAAGGGGCCGGTTTTCAGCCAGATTGTGTTAGCCGATGAAATTAATCGTGCCACACCTAGAACTCAATCGTCTCTTCTGGAAGCCATGCAAGAAGGTCAGGTTACCCTTGATGGAGAAACCAGGTTGCTTCCAGAACCCTTTACTGTCATTGCTACTCAAAATCCTATTGATATGGAGGGGACGTTCCCGCTTCCTGAAGCTCAACTTGACAGGTTTATGCTAAGACTTGCTATGGGATACCCCTCAATGGAGGAAGAGGAGGCTATAGTTTTAAGGTTTTCTGCAAAAGAGAACCTTCCTGACCAAAAGCCGGCAATAGATACAAAGCAGTTACTAGCTCTTCAGGCTGAAGTTTCTAACGTTACCGTTGAAGATGAGATGCGAAGATATGTAATGAACATAATCAGGATAAGTCGCGAAAACGAAAGAGTAACTTTAGGTGGGAGTCCACGATCTTCTATTGCCCTTTTTAGAGCATCCCAGGCGCAGGCCGCAATATCTGGTAGGGATTTTGTAATCCCTGATGATGTGAAATATTTAGCAGAACCTGTGTTAGCGCACAGAATTATCCCTACTTCAAACAGTAGATTACGAGGGTACTCACAGTCCTCCATTGTTGCAGATATACTCTCGTCCGTCCCTGTACCAATTGAAAGGGAGTGATATATCTTTACGCTTATTTATTCTCTGCAGTAATGTGGGTCTGTCAAAGTGTTTAAGAGAGTTTGGCATGACTGGTGGATTGGGATATTCATTCTCCTAATATTCATAGGTATTTTTTCAGGAAGATCCCTCGTAATTGGTTTGGGTGTAATGGGTCTTCTTGTCGCCGGGATTTCTTGGGTCTGGAACGAGTTGTCACTCCGAGAGCTGAAATACAAACGTATTATGACTCAAAACAGGATTTTCAAAGGAGAATCTGTTTCTCTTACGATAGAACTTTCAAATATGAAACCTATTCCACTTTCCAGAATAGACATTGATGATGAGATTCCCGAAGACCTGGAAATCACTGGTATAGAGCTGTTATATAGCCCTAATCCCAAGACTACGAACATGAGACACTCAACCTCTTTAGCTTGGTACGAAAAAGTTAAGTGGGAATATACGTTAACGGGAACAAAAAGGGGATATTTCAAGTTGGGGCCAAGTTCCATAGCCAGCGGTGATGTGTTTGGGTTGTTTGATTGTTTTGAAAGACGAGACTCTGACGATTATGTGCTGGTCTATCCCACTGTAGTATCCCTTCCAAATATCGGCTTACCTGAATTGCGCCCACTGGGTGAAGTAGAAAATGGAATTCGCATATTTCATGACCCTTCGAGACCATCTGGTATAAGGGATTACCAGGATGGAGACCCCATGAAAACTATTGACTGGAAGTCGACTGCTCGGTCAACGACCCTTAAAGTCAGGACATTTGAACCGAGCTCTTCGCACACGGTCATTTTGATTGTAGCTATTGAAACAACCCTTCGTTTTTGGGAGGGGTATTCGGTGGCAAATCTAGAGAGGATTATCACGGCCGCATCTTCTGTAGCTTCCTATTGTGCAGAAAAAGGCTACTCGATGGGTCTTTTCTCAAATGGAACACCTATTCTTTCAGATAGGCCTATGGATATTCCTGCTTCAAGTTCTGTTGATCAGTTAATGATTATATTGGAGGTATTGGCAACCATTAGGCCTCTTCCAATGGGGTCAATGACTGAAAATCTTTCTACGAGTTCTAAAACTTTTCCAACTGGTTCAACTCTAGTGATAACCGTCGCAATGATGACCGAAGACTTTATTGGGATTATTACTCGACTACACCAAACGGGTTACAAAATAGTTGTTCTCTACGTAGCGGATGATAGTTGCCCTATTTTGCCCGAGGGAGTTTTGCTTTACGAGATAGGACCATATTTCAAGTCCATGGAGCAAGAAAGTGAATTCGTCTCAGGATAGGTTAATATTCACGGCTTTAATTTTTTCCGAAAGTATTTGGCTATATGTAATTTATTCCATGCTGGGAATCCTTGCAGGGGTAGGAAATAGTCCAATTCCCTGGGGAGCTTGTGTAATTCTATATGGCTCTTCTATGTGCAGTTCTCGGGGGATTTCATTCCTCAGAATAAATAACTTTATTGCGTTTGTTATACAAGCAATGATTGGTTCTATTCTGGTTTATGTCACCGTAGGATACGTGAACATTCCAGATCAAGCGGCTTTCTCTATTAGCTGGGTTAAAGGGATCGGTGAGTGGGAATATTCTGATGGAGATGTTGGAGTGGTTTTGGTACTTGGATTTTTATTCTCAGCCTTTTCGTGGTTGAAGGGAGGATTATCCTCCGGAACCGATTTTCCTTTGGAATCCCTTTCGAGAAGTTTTAGGGTTGGAATATTAGTACTGGCTGTAGGTGCGATAGTGGATGCTTTCCACCCCTCTAACCTAGGGCTTAAATTTTTAATGCTTCTTTTCTTTGTGTTTTCCCTTTCTGGGCTAGCTGTTGGAAGGATTAGACCATCGGTTGGGAGTATTGCTAGTAGAAGGTTTTGGCTAAAAGTAATTGGGTTAGTGGTCGCGTTAATAGGTGGGTTTGGCGCTTTCTTCAGCTTTATAAGACCAGAAATCTTAGAGGCCATTGCCTCTCCAATAACTATTGTAATTGGATGGATAGGGAAGGTTTTCATTTATGTGGTTGTGATTCCAATCGCATATTTGGCAGAGTATCTAATTAAGGGATTATTATGGATATTTGGAAATCCCATTTCTGCAGAGGAATATGTGAGTAGGCAGGGGGCATCATTCGAATTGGGCATGCCTGCTCTCCAAATTGCCCAACCTGGTGTTGAAGATAATTCATCTATTTTTGCAGATATATTTGAAATCTCGATTATTTTACTAGGAGTTTTTTTGCTGGTTGCAATTCTTGGATTTGCCTTCTCGAGAAGAGTTAGATGGCTTAGGAAACCTCTCGAATCTGACCGTGTAATTAGTCCTGAAAAAATTGACCCTTTAAAGGATTTCTTGCGATTGGCCAGAGGGCTTTTGCCATCCCTGAGTAAGTCCTCAGCTGGATCCAAAGTTTTTAACCTGCCCGAGGGTATAAATGAAGATACGAAGTCGGTACTCCAACACTATTACCGTATGCTTGATAAAGGGAGCAGAAAGGGAATCGAAAGGACTATTGATTCGACTCCAGCTGAGATGGTGAAATTACTGTCTACTGTTTTTAGATATGAAGCTGTATTTGAGATTACTCATTCTTTTATTCAGGTATGTTATGGCAGGAAGGAAATGGGAACCCACGAGGCTGAGAAAGTCAGATCATTTTTTTTAGATTTGGAACCAGAACCAGAACCAGACTAGAAATATTGTCTTCCAAGCCATAGCCCAATCCCTGCAGCTATCAGCCCTACAATAATACTTCCAAATATATTTGTAGACGCTGTCATATAATCTCCATCTTCAAACAAACGAAAGCTAGATACCGTGACAGTTGAGAATGTGGTGAATGAACCGCAGAATCCTACTGCCATTAGCATTGTATAGGCCTCTGGTAAGTTACTTCTCGACGAAGCTATTCCAGCGATTAATCCTAGCATTAAAGACCCGGAGATATTTACAGCGAAGGTACCAAGAACTGTTTGGCCTATTATTCCGGTTATGAGTTTATCGATGCCATATCTAGACACAGCGCCCAAGGCTCCGCCCACTCCGATCAGAATCAAGTTCAAAAGAGCTTACTCCATGGTCCAATTACCAGATTTTACGTATTCGAATGCTGTTATTGCTGCGGTTGCTCCATCCCCAGCAGCTGAGATCAATTGAGACGCCGATTCGCTTCTTATATCCCCAGCCGCTAATATTCCTATCTTGGACGTTCTCATGCGGGAATCGGTTTTTATATGTCCTCCCGCATCTAGCTCTAACGCGGTGGATAAATAATCTGAATTTGGTTTCAGTCCAACAAAAATGAAAACTCCGTCTATGTCCATACGGGTAGTCTCGCCCGAAACTAGGTTTCTGAGAGATGCTCCATCCACAATTTCATTGCCGTGTATTTCAGTAACTTCTACGTTGGTATGGATATTAATTTTGTCACTTGAGTTTACCTTGTCCAGAAGTACCTTTTGGCCATGAAGGTTTTCGTCACGGCAAAAGATATCTACGCTGGCAGCAAAGTTAGTAAGTGTTAGGGCCTCTTCAAGGGCTGAGTCCCCTCCTCCAACCACGCAAACATTTTGGTCAATAAAAAAAGCACCATCGCAAGTAGCGCAATACGACACACCGGCGCCTACTAAGTCCTCTTCCCCTTTAACTTGGAGTTTGCGGAGACTAGATCCACCCGCGATTATTATTGTTTTCGAGCTTTTAAGCCCATCGGTGGTTTGGACTAGCCATTCATTGTCTTTAGGGGAAATACTTGTTACTTCTGACAGCTCAACATTTACCCCATTAGCCATCGCTTGCTCTTGCATTTTTGCTGCCAGTTCTGCCCCAGATATTCCTTCCGGGAATCCTGGATAGTCTTCAATATTTTCAGAATTAATCACCTGACCACCTGGCATTAATTGTTCAAGAATCAGAGTGTTCAACCCTAAACGGGACGCAAATATGCCTGAGGACATCCCCGCTGCTCCTCCACCTATCACTATCAGGTCTTTTTCAATCATTGAAACTTCCTTCAGTTCTATATACTTCCTTGAGTTTTTAGATCGGTGAAAGCTAGTTCAAATGCTTCTACAGATGCATCTATATCTTCTTCGGTATGAGTAGAGCTTAATATGAAGCGAGTTCCAGAATGAACCCCTCTATTTAACAATGCTAGGTTTAATTGTGAATTTCTGGCACTGTTAGTGGTGACCTTCATATTTTGATTAGTCATAAGGCATATTTCTCTATCACATTCATGGTCTACGCCCAGGCGAAGGTGTATGAGAGAATTAATTCCACTTGCGCATCCTGGAATCTCAAGTTTAGCAAGAAGACCATTCAAACCTTCTTTTAGCCTTTGGCCCATGGAGCTGGCTAAATCGTTTATCGGTTCATTTTTTAAGAGTTTCAAAGCGGTTATCCCTGCGACGGCTGATAAGGGATTCGCATTGAATGTTCCGTTGTGGGCTATGCGCCTGTTCCTGTCCCATTCAGGATCTCCGGAAGGCTCGATCATGTTAATTATTTCCGCTTTACCCGCCACCGCTCCACCGGGTAACCCACCGCCCAGGATTTTGGCCAAGGTTGTAACGTCAGGTGTTACGCCGTAATAGCTCTGGGCTCCCCCTTTGGAGGTTCTGAAACCAGTAACGACTTCATCAAATATCAATACGATATTTTCTTGGCTAGTAACGCTCCTAAGTTCTTGCAGAAATGACGGAACTATCGGGTGAAGTCCCATATGAGCGCCAGTTGGTTCTAGTATTACAGCAGCCACGTCATCATTTTCATCCAATATTTTTTTGACTATTGAAATATCGTTTGGCGGAATCACTATCATGGTTTCCGCAATCTCCTCGGGAATGCCTCCTATTCCATCGCCATCGAAAGATACGTAGTCGCTCCAACCATGAAAGTGGTCTTCAAATTTGATAACTTTTTTTCTGCCTGTGTATGCTCTGGCCATCCTGATAGCCATCATGTCCGCTTCGGTACCAGAACTGTGGAATCTGACTTTTTCCGCGCTGGGAATCAAATCCATAACCATTTGGCCCCATTCTATCTCTAGGTCAGTGGAGCCACTCAGGTGAGTTCCTTTGGTAATCTGCTCTTGTACCGCTGACACTATGTCTGGATGAGAGTGGCCCAGAATTAGCGAGCCGTGCCCACTCCAAAAGTCTATTATCTTGTTGCCGTCGACATCATATTTGTGGGGACCGTTAGCGTGGGTGTAATACAGTTGGAAAGGATGCTGCCTCCTAGCGTCATGAGTTACACCGCTAGGGAACATTTCTTTAGCGGTTTCGTGTCTTAATCTGGAACCGGGATGTAGGTCGATAAATTGCTGCTCTATTACGGTAGGCATTTTGTTACCCCTTGGTACTAACTAAATAGAATCACCATATTTGAAACTGAGCGTCTTAAGAAGCCGTTGTATGATAGCTCGTGAACATCTAAAGAGAAAACCAGTTAGTGATTTTGCTGTTTAGATTTATGTGAATATTTACCTTAGTTTAAGAAATGGATTGTTAATGAAAAGTTTTTTTACACATCTGGAATGTACTTATTGTGGAAAGATACATTCTTCCAGCGAGCCTCAAAGACTATGCGTAGACTGCGGGAAAGTGTTGTATCCACGGTACGACTTAGAATCTGCCAGGAAAGTTTTTACTAAAGAAGCATTACCTTACCGCCAGTCAAACATGTGGCGGTATTTTGAGATGATGCCTATTCTTGACGAAAAGAATGTGGTTACTCTTGGAGAAGGATTTACGCCTATATTCGATATGCCTTCATTAGGCGAAAAATTGGGCTCATCAAACCTATTTCTTAAAGATGAGGGTATAAACCCCACGGCATCATTTAAAGCACGAGGATTGTCGGCGGCGGTTTCGAAAGCCAAGGAATTGGGACTAAAGCGATTGACGATGCCTTCTGCTGGAAATGCGGCAGGTGCTATGTCTTCCTACGCTGCACGTGCCGGCATAGATGCATATGTGTTTATGCCTAAGGATGCTCCAGAAGCGAACCAGGTAGAAGTATATTTCACTGGGGGGGATTTAAATCTTATTGATGGGTTGATAAGTGACGCGGGGATTATTTCTCGACAGAAAGCTGGAGAGATGGATCTTTTTGATGTATCTACTTTGCAGGAGCCATACAGGGTGGAGGGGAAGAAAACTATGGGATATGAAATTGCGGAGCAATTCAATTGGGAATTGCCCGATGCAATAATTTATCCTACTGGTGGAGGAACTGGAATAGTTGGTATGTGGAAAGCGTTCCAGGAGATGGAGGATCTGGGATGGATTGATGGGAGTAGGCCCAGAATGTACGCAGTTCAGTCAGACGGCTGCGCTCCGATTGTAAGAGCATTTGAAAATGGTGATGAATTTGCCGAGCCGTGGGAAAATGCGAACACCTTTGCTGCAGGTATAAGAGTGCCCGGTGCTATAGGCGATTATTTAATACTAGGAGCAATTAGGGAAAGTCAGGGAGCTGCTCTCGCGGTGTCCGATCAAGATATTCTTTCAATGATGAAGACCGTTGCATCGGCAGAAGGAATGTTTATTTGTCCTGAAGGTGCTGCAACGGCAGTGGCTCTCACCCAACTGATGAGCAGAGGATCTATAGGTTCTGATGAAAGGGTACTTCTATTAAATACTGGCTCAGGATTGAAGTATTTGGACTTGTTAAGGGACACTCAATTGAATCTAACTGGAAATACAGGTTAAATCCATATCCATAAAGACCTTCTATCTAATCTCGACTGAGCTTACATGTGGCGCATAGATTGTCAGGGAGTTTTCCATCAACATTTGAACCATTTCGTGGTCTGGAACGCATTCCGGACATTCCTCATTTACTCCCTTTATGTACTTCACGATTAATTGTGAGTCTTCGAGGGATATGAATTCTAAGGCTCCCCCTTCAGAGGCTACGATGACTTCCATATTCTCCAACACCGTTTTTACGCCTGTGTCGTTAGCTTTCATCACTTTATTCGATCCCTTTTGATTTTGTGTATTAATTGAGCCTCTCAAATACGGTTGCTACCCCTTGGCCACCCCCTACACACATCGTTACGAGGCCAAGTTGGGAATCACTTCGTTCCATCTCCTCCATCAATTTAACAGTCATTATCGCGCCAGTGGCTCCTACCGGATGCCCGAGACTTATTCCGCTTCCATTCGGGTTAGTTTTTTCAATATCAAGATTTAATTCCCTGATGCAATATAGTGCCTGAGAGGCGAAAGCTTCATTTAGTTCTATAACGTCTATGTCACTGACTGACATTCCCGCTCGGGCGACCGCTTTTTTTACAGCGGGAACAGGTCCTATTCCCATTATTGCCGGTTCTACACCGGCAACTCCACGAGCATTCCATTTCATTCGGGGACTTATTCCAAGTGACTTTGCTTTTTCTTCCGACATCATCACTACCATAGCAGCTCCATCATTGATGCTTGAAGCATTACCTGCAGTTACTGTCCCATCCTTTTTGAAAACTGGCCTCAGTCCTGATAAACCCTCCAAGGTAGTATCAGATCGAGGACCTTCGTCGGTGTGTACCTGTATCGGATCAGACCTTCTTTGTGGGACATCTACCGTAGTTATTTGGCTGGTAAATCTGCCTTCTGCGATTGCAGTACTGGATCTCTGATGGCTGATATATGCAAGTTCGTCTTGTTCTTCTCTGGATACCCCAAAACGTTCGGCAACATTTTCAGCTGTCACACCCATATGGTATCTATTGACTGGACACCCAAGCCCATCAGTGAGTCCGTCTATTAAAGTCGAGTCTCCCATTCTCAGACCGTCAAAGCGTGCCTTGTAGTCAATGAGATACGGCACCTGGCTCATATTCTCAGTTCCTCCGGCTATTGCTATGTCGGCTTCACCGGTTTTTATCAACTGAGCTGCGATATTAATTGCTTCGAGGCCTGAAGAGCACTGCCTATTTATTGCAATCGTTGGCGTTTCTTCTGGTATTCCTGACTTAAGAGAAGATAATCGCGCTGCGTAACCCGCCTCAGCCGCTTGCACAGCATTTCCGATCACAACCTCATCAACCATATCTGCGGATATCCCTGATCTTTCCAATGCAGACTTTATAGCTGTAGCTCCAAGGTCTGGAGCACTGACGTCTTTAAATGATCCTCCAAACCTACCGACAGGGGTGCGGGCTCCGCTTACGATAACTACCTCTCTCATAGCTGCCTCCCGAATCTAGAATGAACATATAAGTAAAATTCGGGATAAACATAACAAAGGGGTGTGAGGTGCGCAATTCCGACGAGAGTGATTTGAATATTTTGATTGACCAAGTAAGAGTATCTAATAGAAATGACTATGCTATTCTTCGATGGTCTGCAGCTATTCAGTCAAGTGGATGTTAAAGAAGGTTTCGAATGTTCGTAATAGGAACCGCGGGGCATGTTGACCATGGGAAATCTACTCTTGTAAGGGCCATTACTGGAATTGACCCGGATCGTTTGCAAGAAGAGAAAGATCGAGGGATGACCATCGATTTGGGATTCGCTTGGTTTTCACTGCCCGGAGGTCAAGAAATATCAATTGTGGATGTTCCGGGGCATGAGAAATTTGTCAATAACATGCTGGCGGGAATTGCTGGCATAGATATGGCCATGCTTGTTGTCGCAGCGGACGAAGGGGTAATGCCTCAAACGCGGGAACATCTTGCAATTCTAGATCTGCTTAAAATTCCGGTTGGCATTGTTGTATTGTCGAAAATAGACCTTGTCGATGATGAGTGGGTTGATCTGGTCACAATGGATATTGAGGAATTGACTGAGGGGTCAGTTTTGGAGGACTCATCTGTATATCCCGTTTCCGCTGAAACCGGAGCTGGGATTGAGGATCTTATAGATGCAATTGATGAGATGTTCGCCACATCGGAGAATCGGCCGGACAATGGTCGGCCTAGATTGCCGGTGGACAGAGCTTTTACCGTTTCTGGATTTGGGACGGTAGTTACAGGGACTTTATTAGATGGATCTCTGGAGATAGGACAGGAAATAGAGATGTCACCTTCAGGACACAAAGGAAGAATCAGAGGTTTACAAAGTCATAAGAAAAAAGAAAATATGGTGCTTCCAGGAACGAGAGTTGCGGCAAATATCAGTGGAATAGATCAGGATCAGATAAGAAGAGGGGAGGTGCTCACGGTTCCTGGATGGTTGCGATCTAGTGAAGCCTTTGACGTTAAACTGGATGTTTTAGATGATGTTCCTAATACTTTGAGTCACAACATGTTTGTGACGTTGCATACGGGAAGCAGCGAGGTAATTGCTAGACTGCGCCTTCTTGAGGACGATAAAGCCGAACCGGGGGTTTCGTATTGGGCTCAGATAAAACCTAACACTTCCACTCCTGTAGTCAAGGGTGATTATTTCGTTATTCGTTCAAATATGACGACGCTCGGTGGGGGAGTGGTGGTAGATACACACGCTAAACGACATCGACGAAAGCATATTCCAACAATAAAAAGGCTTGAATCATTGGAATCAGATGCTGCTTCGGACATTATTTTAAGTACGTTGGAATCTTCTGAGGGATCTCCTTTAGACGCCGCGGGAATGGCAGAGAAATCGGGAATTAATCTGTCTGAGGTTCGTAGCGAGCTTTTCTCTATGGAGGAAGGAGGTTTGATTGTCGAAATAGGTGGAGGGTTGTATTACAGTTCATTCAATTTAGAGAAAATATCCTCATCAGTTGTTGGGTGGATTTCGGAGTATCACGATAAGTTTCCTTTGAGAATGGGAGCTCAGAGAGAAGAACTAAGAAGCAGATTAAATTTGGCAAATAACGAGTACAATCACTTGATTTCTTTACTAGCAAAGAGAGATATTATTGATGAGGATTCATCGGTGGTCAGTCTCTATGGCTACCATCCTTCACTAAAGCCAGCCCAGGAAAAGGTAGTGAAGCTTTATTTATCGAAACTTGAAGAAAGTCCTTATTCCCCTCCTACAAATCTCGAACTCGATGAAGAAATGATTGGTTTCATTATTGAGCAAGGTCTTGTAGTAAGGGTTGGCGATGGAATTGTATTTACGACTTCTGCATACAACCATATGCTTGACGTGATCCGGAAACGTATTAATGATGAAGGGGAGATAACTGTGGGGGATGTAAGAGATATGTTCAGCACTAGCAGAAAATATGCTCTTGCTTTAATGGACTACTTGGATCATCAGCAAATTACACGGAGGGTTGGAGATTCCCGTATTCTCAGGTAACCTCATCCATCGTAAAGAAATAGGAATTGGCGGTACATACTATTCATGAACTCAAATAGTGAGAATTCCAACTTTATAGGTATTTCGATTCCTGTTCGCACACTACAGGTGTCATATGCTTCAAATCTTCTTCGAGTTATCCAGGCGGCAATACGAGAATTGGCACAATCATCAAATCAAACTAACCAATTATTGTCTGAGAAGCCATCACCGGTACTGTCCAGCATAATTACTTTTTCCGATGAGCAATCCATTATCAGGCTGTTTTTTACACGTTCTGATTCACAAGACGATTTGTCTGAGCTCACTGAGGAAATAGGCAAGACGTTCTTGAATTCTTTTCGGGAGTTTTTAAGCGGAAATTCTCAATCTAGTCTTTTTGGTTTTAATGTGCCGGAAAATCGTTCCCAGCACGATAGTTCCCTTCATAAAAGATATTCACAGGTTTCAGGGCTCTTGAAAAGATATCCAGGGACTTCTCTATCCCATTCAGGAGTTTCAATTACATTTACTAAAGACGGGTTTGGGGTATATTGATTGGCTCTTGATTTAGAGAGGACGGCCTACCAGTTGGATGCGATGATGTCCGGGCTTAATAACTTTTCGTCCGCGCATAATGACCGTCTTGCAGAAGCAGTAAGTGTCCTTGAAGAATTTCGAAGAGAAATATTTTTGGAAAAAACGGATAGTTCCTCTGGTGTGTTTCAGTGGACTCCTCCAGTATTTCCAGAAAATCCATCAAAATCTATAAAAGAGCCATCTCTTCCTACTGACTATACTGTAATTGGGGTTGATGGTTCCAATATCGATGTAAACCGTCATATACCTGTTGATTGTTTTCTTATCAATACCGGTACGGCTCGTCTCAGGTATGGGGACGTACCAGAGGCTCACCTATCAAGTGACCCTCAACTATTTGTACCACCGGATCAAACTGTATTGAGTGATCCAGATAATCCTCATAAATTCTTACAGATACAAGGCACAATATTGGGAGCCATTCGGTCCGTAAAAGAGATGGAAACTTTGGCCGCGGCTTTGAAAAATTCGAAACCTGACAGTGTTGAAGACATTCCCTTTGTTGGCCTAATAGATGGAACTTTACTTTTGCTGGATTTGTTAAGACCTGGAATACCCGATTTTGTGATAGACGCTGTGTTGGTAGAGGGATTCATAAGAGCGCTTGATGACATTAAGCTAGCGGCTCAGGAAAAAAAGATTGTAGTGGCGAGTTACATAAGTCTTCCTGGGAGTGATGAGATCATAGATGGGATCCGCCTACTTGTCTGTCCTTATGAGAAATCCGACTGTTTGTACCACTGTGGGGAGATCAGGAAGGGTGCTAGACCTTGTGATAGCGCAGCTGAAGGGCTCTTGGATAGAGATTTAATGTCTGTGACGGTGAAAGATGGAGAGAGATCTGAACTGTTCAGTAGTAACTTTCATATGGCCAAGAATTACTATGGCGATAATGAGATAACCTTTTTTTACTTAAACACGGGATATGAAATGGCCAGAGTGGAAATGCCCTCTTGGGCGTCTGCCAAGAGAAAAGACGTAGATCTTGTTCATTCAGTTGTTATGGAGCAATGTAGGAAAGGTAGGGGATACCCAACGGCTTTGATGGAGGCCCATGAGCAGGCGGTCATATCCACTGCAGATCGCCGCTACTTTCTCAACCTTGTCGAAGAGGTTTTAGAGAACAATGGAATAGAGTTCACAACATCCCAGAAGGACAGGTCAAAACGTTTAAGATGGTTGTAATATGGTTGATATGAACACCCCATCCAACGAATACCCTTTGAGAATTGGGGAAGTAATTGAAAGTGACACCAATGAATTCACAACTCAATGCTATGAATTATATGGTGCCCCAGCTCTTGGATCGTTGGTAAAAGCAGGAGAAGTGAATTCTGTCTATGGTGTTGTCAGCTACTCTCACACTTCTGGACTAGACCCGACGAGGCGGCCCGTGGCAAGAGGTGAAGGATTGGCTTCTGAAGAATTGGTTTATGACCAAAACCCGCAGTTGAACAGATTGCTTACGACAAACTTCAGAACCACGATTGTGGGGTATGAAGTTTCTTCTCAGATAACAACATATTTGCCACCAAGACCGCCCAGAATTCATTCGTTTGTTATGCAGTGTGACAATAGTGAAATTTCGACTTTCGCTAAATCACTGGACTTTATAAGCTCAATATTAGCTGCTAATTTGCCCCAGTCGGATGACGTAGTGGCAGCATTTATTAGACATGCTTGCCAGGCTTTACCTGAAGAGACGGAACTCCGGGCTGAGTCAGCCAGGCGGTTGGCTTTGCTCCTTGGAAATGACACAAGACGGCTCGAGGGAATTCTTAGGAGGATTCCAAATGATTGACTTGAATAAGCTTGGAGTGGTTGTCGCCGGATCACTTGGTGAGGGAGTAAAGGTGCGTCTAAATAGCACTTCTTCCGTGGAGGGGATAAAAGTAGGGTCCAATGTTGTCATTCAAGGTCGGGAAAATAGATTTTTTGGGGTCGTAACGGACATAGCATTGGAATCGTCGGATCCCTCTTTGCAATTCAATCTTCCTGATGTCTCAGACAAATTCATAAGAGACACTTTAAGTGGAACGTCAGCGTATGGGGCAATAACTGTAGAGCCCATGCTGACCATTGGCATTGATCAACAATCAGATTCCACAGGACCAATGCCTGCAAAAACTATCCCATCTCATTTCTCAGAAGTTTTGGAAGCCACAGAAGAGGATATCAATAGCGTCTTTGGTTCTGAGGCTGACGGAGGATTCTGGATTGGTAGTCCTCTTGATATGGAGGCGAAACTTTGCCTTAATCTTGATGAAATGGTGAAAAGGAGTAATGGTGTTTTTGGTAAAAGTGGTACAGGAAAGACATTCTTGACTAGGTTGCTTTTGATTGGAATTCTACAGAGTGGTAAGGCGAGTAACCTGATATTTGATATGCATAATGAGTATGGTTGGAAGGGCACCAGTGAGAGTAATTATGACGTAAAGGGTCTGAAACAGCTGTTCAGCTCAAAAGTGACCGTTTTCTCTATGGACTCAGAAAGCGCCGAAAGGCGAGGATTCGTTCCAGATCACCTCGTCAGGTTCGGCTATTCGGATATAGCCCCGGAGGACATACAACTCCTCAGGGAGACACTCGATTTAACCTCGATTGCAGCTGATGCTGCATATTCTCTTGAGGCCCATTTTGGACCGAGTAGGTGGTTTAGCGCATTTATATCCTTATCTGGTGAGGCCACTAATGAGCTGGCGAGTGAGATCAATGTGAATGGCTCCGCTTTAGCGGCCCTTAGAAGACGACTTGAACGTTTGACGCGGTTTGATTTTGTTTCTAAGGATAGGGTCGAGGACTCCGCTGAGATGATTTTGCAGAGACTGAACGCCGGTCAACACGTTGTACTTGAATTTGGAAAGCATGGTAACAACCCGACCGCTTATATGTTGGTGGCAAATATACTTACCAGAAGAATATATGATAGGTACCAGAGACAGAAAGAGCTTGCCATGGGAGACAAACTTGCGGAACCTCCAAACTTAGTGATCACTATTGAGGAGGCGCATAGGTTTCTGAGTTCATCGATGTCAGGACAGACGATATTCGGAACCATCGCTCGTGAGATGAGAAAATACAACGTAACTCTTCTGGTTGTCGATCAGCGTCCCAGCGATATCGATGAAGAAGTAATGAGTCAAATAGGTACCAAAGTGTCATGCCTCCTTGATAGCGGAAGAGACATAGATTCTGTTCTATCGGGGGTGTCTGGAAACAGAAAGCTAAGAGGGGTACTCGCCAGATTAGAATCCCGACAACAAGCGCTAATATTTGGACATTCTGTACCAATGCCAGTGGTTGTTCGTACAAGGGATTACGGTAGCGCACAATCATATTCTGACTTGGGGGACGTTTCGGCGTCTAATGGAGACTCAAAGAAGGCGTTAGAGGATCTTTTTGGGCCTTCTTAACCTGATCCTAACCGGTCAAGATGATCGTCATCCAAACCGAAATGGTGAGCGATTTCGTGGATCAGAGTTTTCGATATCTCCTCTGCCATTTGTTCCTGCGTATCGCATATGGATTCAATAGGTTTTTGGAATAGCGTTACCTTGTCCGGTAATACCATGTCATATCCGTATCGCTCTGTTAAAGGGATACCTTCATATAGACCAAGGAGGTTCATTGCGTTCTCGATTCCTGTCCCGACTATTTGGCTCATTGAAGCGACATCATCGACCACGACATCGACATTTTGGAGTGAGTGCCGAACATCCTCAGGCAAATCAGACAGCGCCTGAAGGACAAGATTTTGAAACTGTTCACGAGAGATTGAAGTCACAAAATAATGGTATCAAAAAAACCTGTTATTGAAAGGATCTAATAATTCTGTTGACCCGTTGGTTAGCCTGAGATACCTTGGCTTACGTTTCTAATGGATCACGAGGAGTCAATATGAAAGTTACAAAAATTAAAAGCTTCCCGATTACAGATGATGTTGGTCGACTTTATTACATCGTTAAAGTCGAAACTGACGCTGGTATTTATGGACTCGGTGAAGTAGGAATAGCTCGTTGGGGTGCCGCAATAGGGAAGGCTATAGATCATCTGTCAGAGATTGTTGTGGGTGAAGACCCATTTAGCACGGAAAAATTGTGGCAGAGGATGTTCAGGGGTAGCTTTTTCCCTGCCGATAAAGTTTATTCATGCGCGATTAGTGCTATAGATATAGCCTTATGGGACATAAAAGCTAAGGCATTAGAGATGCCTCTTTATAAACTTTTGGGAGGTCCTGTGAGAGATAAGGTCGTATGTTACCCGCATACTGCTGGGAGTGATATTTCAGAGTTATTAGAAAGCTGCAAGAAACATATTGATGAGGGTTGGAAATTTGTTAGATGGCACCAACCTGAGACCGGTCCAACTTTTGACTATGTTGATAACTTTAATACTCTTGAACCTGTGGAGTCCATTAAAATTGCCGAGGAACAGATGGGTGTTATCAGAGATGCTGTTGGAAAAGATATTCAAATCTGCTTTGATGTGCATACGAGACTTGATACCGCGCATGCTGTCACTTTGTGTAGGGCTGTGGAGAAATTTCGACCGTTTTTCATGGAGGACCCGCTTCGGTCAGAAAATCCTGCTAGCTATAGAACAATAGCAAGACACGTAGCAGTGCCTATTGCTGCCGGAGAACAGTGGGCAAGTAAATGGCCTTTTAGGGAGGTGATTGAGGAGGAGCTTATAAACTATGCGCGCATAGATTTGTGCATAGTCGGAGGCTTGACAGAGGCTTTAAAAATAACGCACTGGGCCGAAACACATTATATCGATATTGTTCCTCATAACCCTTTGGGCCCGGTAAGTGCGGCAGTTTGTGTAGCTTTGTGTATGGCCTCGACGAATGTAGGGGTTCAGGAAATGCCTCAGAGACCAGGAACCTACGCCACAGATCTGTTTCCCAAACAGATTGAATGGGAAGATGGATATGCATGGTGTCCCGACGAACCTGGTATGGGGGTAGACTTTGACGAAAATCTTGCTGAATCTCGGATAGTAGACCCAACAGGTTGGACACCACAACTAAGAAGGAATGATGGATCCTTCACGAATTGGTAGTTCTAAATGTAATCACCTGTTGTTAGCATAACCGTTTGCGTTGTATCCTAAGCACCGTTTTGAAGGGAAATAAAATAAATAGAGAGTTCCTTTAGTATCAGCCAACCCAGGAGGATTAATGAAATGACCGATCTTCGTAAAACGGTCGCTATTGTCGGGGTCGATGAATCCGATGAAATAGGCAAAGTACCTGATAAATCGAACTTAACGCATCATGCTGAGGCAGCCTACAATGCTCTGGAAGATGCTGGGATGTCCATTAAAGACGTGAACGGATTGTTCACTGCTGGAACATCAACGCTAGTTCTAGCCGAATATCTTGGTATTGAACCAAGTTTTACGGATACGACTGCTGTGGGTGGGTCTTCATTCATTATCCATATTGCTCATGCCATGGCGGCTATCAATGCTGGATATTGTGATGTGGCACTTGTTACGCATGGAGAAGCTGGGAGGAGCCGGAGAAGCCGCCCTGGGGGAGATGCCGCAGACCCTGGATCCCAGTTCGAAACCCCATACGGATTCCTTGGAGCCCCAATTAACTACGCTATGGCTGCTCGTAGGTACATGCATCAATACGGTGAAGAATATAGCAGACAGGGGATGGCTGAGGTAGCAGTAGCAACTCGCAAATGGGCTCAACTTAATCCTAAGGCGTACATGAAAGATGATATGTCATTTGATGACTATCATAATTCCCGGTGGATTTCTGAGCCATTCCATCTCTTTGATTGTTGTCTTGTAACCGATGCGGGAGGTGCTTATGTAATTACCTCTGCTGAGAGAGCAAAAGATGCGAAGAAAAAGCCTGTTTGGGTTCTAGGTGCGGCTGAGTCGCATGACCACAACCTGATCAGTCAGATGCCAGATCTCACGAGAACGGTTGCAAAAAACACTGGTCCTGCTGCTTTGGAGAGATCGGGAGTTACTCACGACGATATAGACCTTGCTATGATTTATGACTCATTCACTTACACGGTTCTTGCCACTTTAGAAAGTCTTGGTTTTTGTGGACCAGGAGAGGCGCCAGATTTTGTGGCAAATCAGAGAACAGCTCCCGGTGGAGACTTTGCGATGAACACTTCTGGTGGTGGGCTCTCCTACACTCACTCGGGCATGTACGGCATGTTCCTGGTTTTGGAGGCTGTTAGACAGCTCAGAGGTGAATGTGGGGATCGCCAATTGGATGACCCCAAGCTTTGTCTCATCAACGGCACAGGGGGATCTCTTTCCTCTACCGGTACAACCGTTCTGGCAATCGATTAGGAGTAAATAGGAGTAAATAAACATGGCTTATAATAAACCTATACCGGTACCACAAGGGGAATCGGACGTATATTGGCAGAAGGCTAAAGAACACGAACTCTGGCTTAGAAAGTGTAATGCCTGTGACACGGCTTACTTTTATCCCAGAGACATATCACCTTGTTGTTTCTCAAAAGACACGGATTGGATCAAGGCTAGTGGAAAAGCCTCATTGTTTACCTACGGTATTGTTCAGAGAGCACCACATCCCGGATTTGTGGACGATGTGCCCTTCGTAACAGCGATCGTAGAATTGGAAGAAGGTCCCAAGATGGCTACCAATATTGTTATAGAAAATCCCTCATTTGATAATTTGCAAATTGGGATGGACCTTGAAGTAGTATTCGAAGATATTACGGATGAGCTTGCACTTCCTAAATTCAAACCAGCGTAATTTTTTTGCTGACGATTGAGAAAGTATTTCCTTGTGCGGGTGCTTTCTCATTCAGTTGGTCCGTTCTGAAAAAGGAGTCTGGGCCTAGGGAGTTTTTAGTTCTGTAGTATTTTTGCAGGTGGTGCAGGGGCACAAAGCTCTCAACACCTCAAAAGGGAATATTCCAGTGTAGTGGGCGTCACTCCAGAGGAATTGGATAGCGTAATTGCCGATCATTAGATGGTCTTCTGCCTTTAGGTCGCTAGGCACAGATGCTGGGTCCAGTAACTGTCTTTTGCTCCATTCTTCCACACATTCAGCGCACTGACAGCTTATCCTTACTTCTCGAGCACCGTAGGTGCTTTCATGTCCGTCATCCCATCTAATGAGAATTTTCTCACCATACAGCCCGACTTTGTCTATTGACGTTTTATCTGGCAATTTTGTCCTCCATGGTGGTGGGATGTGACCTGACTCTGGGCATTCGATATACAGTGACAAACTGATTTTAGGCGACCGGAAAATGTGTTCCTTCTAATCTATAATTCCAATATAGGGTAAGTTTCTGAACCGACCTTTGAAGTCCATGCCATACCCTACTACAAAAAGATCTTGGATCGTATGTCCTAGGTAGTCTATCGTAACGGGAATTTCTCTCCTTGATGGCTTGTCGAGCAAGACGCATGTTTGTACGGTTTTTGCGTTCATGGATCTTACCTGACTTATGAGAAAATCCAGTGTTTTTCCTGTATCTGTAATGTCTTCTACGATAATCACATTTGAGTCAGTTATATCGTCTGGGTTAGGACTGTCATAAGATATTCGACCACTTGATTTCCCAGAATAACTTGAAACTGTAGCAAAACAGATTTTCACTTCACCATCTAGTTCTCTCATGAGATCAGAAGTGAAGCATATTGAACCTTTCAACACAGATAGCAGAGTAACTGGGCCTTTGTGGTTTGCACGTATTTCTTTTCCCAATCTTGAGACTGTTGAAGATATTGTAGATTTACTTATGAACGTTTGTAATTTCATGACAATATATAATCACACATAAGTTGTCGTTCCGTAAG
>CAJWWP010000010.1:0-45704 GCA_913048525.1 uncultured Chloroflexota bacterium | reverse complement strand
TGTACCAATGGCGCTGTACCAATGGCACAGTTATTGTTTCCATGCCTTTTAAAGAGGTGTTATAAACCTATGAAAGCTACATTTAGACCCTTGGTAAAGGTAATGGGACTTTCAAAGTCTTATGGAAGAAGGAGGGTGTTAAACCAGCTTGAGTTTGAACTTATGCCTGGATCAGGTTTGGTTGTCAAAGGATCTAACGGAAGTGGGAAGACGACACTTTTGGGAATACTTTCCACAATCAGTCGTTTCGACGAAGGTTTAATAGAAGTTTGTGGAACGAATACTTTGCATGACCCGGCCGCAGTGAGGAGTAAAATAGGATTCGTAGCCCACACGCCTTATTTGTATCCTCAATTGACTGTTAAAGAAAATCTGGTGTTTTTCTCCAGACTCTATCTGGTGTCTTCTGAGACATTGGACAGAAATGTTCTTTTAGCTGATATGGGATTGGATACGAGGCTAAATCAGAGAGTTAGCACGTTGTCGCATGGATTTCAGAAAAGGGTGAGCATAGTTAGGGCTTTGTTACATCGACCCTCATTATTGTTGCTCGATGAGCCTGAAACTGGGTTAGATGAGGAGACAGTGATAGTGCTGAGAAGGCTAATAGAATCCTTTTTGGCTGATGGAGGATCCGTGATACTGACGACCCATTTAGAGAACATTGATTATGGGGTCGAGATGGACAATCTTTTTCTGGAACGAGGGAAATTAATAGCATTGGCCTAAACGAGGTATGGAATATAAACGAGATTTGATGTGAAAATTTACGTGAAACATATCTTGATCATAGCCTGGAAGGATTTGCTTCTTGAAGTGCGGTCTAGAGAAGTCGTTGTTGCTGTCTTGGTTTTCTCTTTACTTTCGATAGTGGTATTTAACGTTGCGTTTGACCCTACTCCTCGAACAGTTTCTATGGTTGCTCCGGGCATTCTTTGGGTAGCGCTCGTATTTGGGGGGATTCTTGGTCTCTCAAGAACTTTTGCTTTAGAGGTAGAAAGTGGAGGATTTACAGGTACATTATTGTCTCCTATCGCAAGAGACGCCTTTTTTCTGGGGAAGGTAATTTCCAGTTTTGTGTTTATGGCGCTGGTTGAACTTATACTGGTGCCGGTAATGGTCGTATTATTCGATCTCGATATACCGGTGATTCTATTCATATTAGTTTCCTCTCTTGCTCTTCTGGCTGTGTCTTTGGTAGGAACTCTATTTGCTGCAATGGCAATAAATACACGAGCTAGAGAGATATTGATGCCAGTACTGTTTTTGCCAGTAATTATTCCGGCCCTGTTGGCATCGGTTGAGTGTACGGAAATTCTCTTTTCAGGCCATGGGTCGGAAAATTTGGGAAAATGGATTAGTTTGCTAGGGGTATTTGATGCCGTTTATCTTATAGCCACCCCCTTATGCTTTGGATTAGTTGTTTCAGACTGAAATGTTAGGCGGACACATTAAGTATGTTTACTCAAATCATATGGGAACCACAACTGGATGAAGCTAGCAGAACTGATATAAAATTCATGGCAAGTCGACGTCACCGGAGTTTGTGAACTTGTACACAAAATTGACAGCTTAATTTAGCCATTGATATATTTTTGGGTGGTGCCGTACCTGAAGAGAGATATGGGTCTGCTGGTTTGTGGAATTAGGCAGTAGTATTTTTTAAGTTGTGTCAAGGTATTTGACCTTATAATGGTCGGGTGGGCTGTTAATTAGGCGGGCATTTCTGGTTCTTATATAACGGGCATGAGGAGGAGACTTTGAAGAAACAGGACTTTGTAGTCCGATTTGCTGGTGAAGGTGGGCAAGGTGTCGTGACATCTGCTGAAGGTCTCGCCCAGGCGATGGCTCAGTCTGGATATCATGTCCAGACATTCTCGACTTTTCCGTCACAGATTCGTGGTGGACCTACTTGGACACAAACTCGGATAGCTACAGAAACGGTGCTAAGTCCGGGAGATGAACTTGATGTCTTGGTGGCCTTCAATGAAGATGCTTATAAGAACCATAAAGATGATGTAGCCTTTGATGGTGTAATTGTTTACAACCAGGGTGAGTTTGAAATAGATGCTGGCGATGACGCTCTGGGTATGGACTTTGATGAACTTGCGAAACAGACCGGAAATAATCGTGCTGCTAACTTTGTTGTCATGGGGGCATTAGCTCAGCTTGTAGGGCTGCCACTCAAAGTTCTAGAAGATTTCAACAGGGAAAGATATACCAGGGGAAGGCCTAGCGACCAGCAGATTATTGATTCAAATAATATGGCCCTTTCGTTGGGATCCGTGGAAGCGGATAAGAGCGGGTTAGTATTGGGAGAAATTGCTGAAGCCGTTAAACCAGAAGGCGAGCAAATACTGGTTAACGGCAATATTGCGATTAGCCTTGGTGCGACGGCAGCAGGTTTGGATACTTTTGTTGGTTATCCTATTTCTCCTGCCACACCAATTCTTCTTTGGATGGAACAGAATTTAGTCGGTGAAGGAAAATTTGTATATCAATCGACTTCAGAAATTGAGTCTATAACGAGTATCGTTGGAGCTGGATTTGCTGGTAAGAAAGCCATGACTAGTACGGCTGGACCGGGATTCTCTCTAATGGGAGAAGGGCTTGGACTAGCATGGATGGCTGAAATTCCACTCGTTGTAGTAAATGTCCAAAGAGGAGGCCCTTCTACTGGGCTGCCGACTAAAACAGAACAGTCGGATCTGCTTACAGCACTTTATCCAGGACACGGTGATATCAAACTTCCAGTCATAGCTCCGGGAACCGTTGAAGAATGCTTTTATGCCGGTATTATGGCTGTAAACTGGGCGGAAAGGTATCAGGGCCCAGTTGTTTTGCTAAGCGAGCATGCTATGTCTGAAAGGCGGCAAAATATACCTCGTCCGGATGTGAGCAAGGTTGAAATAGAAAATAGGAAAACATATGAAGGATCTAATGGTTATTTAAGATACGATGGTTATGGAGCATCTCCTATGCCTATTCCGGGAGGTTCAGGTGCCTACATCGCTAATGGTAGTGAACACGATGCGATGGGAGATACAACTCACCTGCCTGCCCGTCATATACAGATGACAGAACGACGCTTCAGTAAGCTTAAGTTATTAAATGATGGTACCTTCGAATCTGAAAATGAATCTGCTAATGTAGCGTTGGTTCCATGGGGTGGATCAAAAGGTTCAGTGTTGGCGGCTTATTATCAATTGATAAATGAAGGTTTAGATCTCGGATGGTATTACAGCATGTATGTTCATCCAATGCCAGAGGAAATGCTTAATGCTTTGAGAGAGAAAGACCTAGTGATAGTTCCTGAGTTAAACTACATGGGCCAGTTCGCTACTGTATTGCGATCTGAAGGCATAAAGGCCGTTGCTATTACCCAATACACTGGTCTTCCATTCAAGGTAGGTGAACTAGCTACCAGGGTGAAAGACTTGGTAACCAATTCTGTAGCGGAGGGAGTTTCCGTATGACGCTCAAAAATCCTGAATATGATTTCAAATGGTGCCCAGGTTGTGGAGATTTTGGTGTTAGAAGAGGACTTGAAGGTGCCTTGGAGAAGTACTTGGCAGAGAACGAGCAGCCGACAGAGAATACGGTTGTAGTGGCTGGTATTGGTTGTTCAGGGAACATGGTTCACATGCTAGAAAAAGAGCAACCCTTCGGTATCCATGGGATACACGGGCGTTCGCTACCTATATCAATGGGTATCAAGATGGGGAATCCTGACCTCAATGTTATTGTAGTTGCAGGGGATGGTGACTTTCTTGGAATAGGAGCTGAACACATTGCTCCTCAGGCTATGAGAAACTTGAACATCACGGCTGTAGTTATGGATAACGGGGTCTATGGGCTGACGAAAGGTCAGAGCTCTCCGACTACTGATCTTGGTGTTATCACTAGCTCAACCCCCTATGGGAAAATGGAAGAAAAAGTACACCCACTCAGAAATTATCTAACGATGGGGGTGTCGTTCATAGGGTCCACTATCTCAAATAAAGTTAAAGATATGTCAGAGATGATGTATCAAGCGATGTCTCACCCTGGCTTCTCAATAGTTCACGTTCAGTCCCCGTGCACGGAATATAATAATACTTACGAGGCTCTAAAGGGGAACGTTAAAAAGGGTATTGAACCTCTTGCTTATGACATTCCAGAGGGCCACGACCCTTCAGATGCTGAAGCTGCGCAGGAAGTTGTGAATGCTGATGGAATTCCCCTGGGAGTGATATTCAGGGATACATCAAGACCAACATTTGATCAAAAGGTCAAGGATATTACAGGATCGAAAGAGATGAAGTCAGTTGAGAGCCTTATAGAAGGATTCGCTATCTAGGTTGTTTTAGAATAAAAAAAGCCCCTTCCTTTACGGAGGGGCTTTTTTTATTGGTTCTGTTTTTTATGCTCGGTTTGGTAAAGAAACTATTGCGTAGCCTGGAGTAGTTTTTTGCCCTTCTTCATTCTCAAGCCAAATCTCACATTCGACTATATTTTCATTTTCTTCCACGTATTTCTTTACTACATTCCCTTTAGCGAACACTGGAGTGCCAGGGATATCCATGGCACGGTATTGGCATGAAAGTTTCTTAAGAGTTCCGTCGAAGCCTACATAGTCTGTCATCAGCTGCCCAAGGAATGCGTTTTTAAGTGCGCCGTGCAATATGATGTCGGGCAGGCCATTATTTTTTGCAAAATTAACGTCATAATGAATTTGGTAGAAGTCACCGGAAGCTCCGGCATATTTAACCAGTTGCTGAGGAGTGGGGTCTTTCCTCAATGTGGGAACTTCTGACCCTTCTTCAATATCCTCAAAATATCGTTGTTCCATAAGATTTACCTACTTAAATTTAATCTGGTGGTTGGTAACTTATTCCGGTTGTTCGTTGTAATGCCGCAACATTTCCGAACTGGTTAACATACTTAGTCTCGCGAACCATTATTAGCATATTGCCAAATCGTCCTCCCTGTCGCTCATGGACATCGGACAAATATGTTATTGCGGTTATAGTATCTCCCGCGTGTATGGGCTCAAAATATTCCCACTCGCTTCCCCCGTCTACATTGGCTGGGTACGGGCTCGAAACTTTTATTTTGGGTTCTGGTGTTTCTACATGAGCTATAGATCGTAAAAAAGTTGGGGGGGCGACTAAACCTTTATAACGAGTTTTTCTGGCATCATCTTCCCTATTGAATATTGCATTATTATCTCCGATGGCCTGTGCGAATCTAATTATTGCTCCTTTTTCTATAACGTAAATTGCCGGGTCTGATTCAACACCAACGGCATCTTTCATTTCCTGCGTAATTACAGATTCTGATTCCGGCACGTACTTCCTCCACTGTTGGCTAAGTTATCTTGGTTATGTTAGATTCTGTGGCTTGCTCATGCCCTAAGTCTATGAATTCACATTAGGCAGTGTCAAGATCGTGGATAAATTTTCTTTTTGTTACAGTTTTGTCAATTTTGCCAAACTAGCTAAGAGTTTTTTTACCCCTGCATCACTTTTGAATGCCACGGTTACCTGTAAATCGCTCCCCGAGATCTCGCAACTCATGACGATTCCCTCACCAAAGGTTCCGTGCAGGACTTTATCTCCAACCTCGTATGAATTCGCTGCCGCTGGCGGATTTATCTTGTTTACAATCCGCCTACGTTTCGGAGGTGGACTATGTTTTCTGGAACTGGTATGCGATAGTTTGGCACTTTGTGATTTTGGGGTTTTTACGACCTTGTTTTTCTTATTTGAATTGGTTTGACTGGTTTGACGATGTTGGGTAGGAGTTTTTTCAGTATTCTCCGTTTCTAAACCAGGCATTTGAATCAAAGATCTTGGGATTTCAGACAGGAATCTAGAAGGAGCCGATGGTTCTGTTCCTCCTCTGAAGCCTCTTCGGAAAGCCCTCATCATATAAAGTAGGCTTTGGGCGCGCGTCATGCCCACGTAACAAAGCCTTCGTTCCTCTTCGATTTCAGAAGGGTCTCCGGATTCTATTGCTCTTCTGTGGGGAAGTAGCCCTTCTTCCATCCCAACAATAAAAACCGCAGGAAATTCCAGTCCTTTGGCCTGATGTAGTGTGATTAAGGTCAAGGATTCGCCAGAGCCATCTAAATCGTCTATATCAGATACGAGGGCTACACTTTCGAGAAATGAGGTTAGACCTTCGCGGTTTTCCATATGTGCATATTCCCTGGCGGAGTTCATATACTCTTGAATATTTTCTATTCTTTCCTCACCTTGTTCTTGATCATTCTGTAGGTATTTGGAGTATCCAGTTTGTTGAACGACAGAATCAATGAGATCAATGAGATCACCGTCTATCTTGATGCGAAGGCTCGCAATCATATCTCGAAATTTTCCCAGGGATTTCACAGCTCTGGTCGATAGCTGAATTCCGAGTGTTCCAGTCTCATGTTCTGGTGTCGTAAGTCGCTCAATTACTTCGAACATGGAAATTTCGTTAATGCGTGCAATTCTGATAATTTCGTCAATAGTGCGTTGCCCTAATCCCCGAGTGGGCATGTTAATAATTCTGGCTAAACTTATGTCGTCATCTGTATTAAGAAGCGTTCTTAGATAGGCGGTAATGTCCTTTATTTCTTTTCTTTGATAGAACTTTATCCCTCCAACTACTTGGTACGGTATCCCGTATTTCTGGCACGCCATTTCGAAGGTTCTAGACTGGGCATTGACCCGGTACATTACCGCTATGTCACCGTGAGAATGTTTTCCGGAATCTAACATTCTTGTAACTTCTTTTAATACAAGGTGGGCTTCTTCCTCTTCGTTATACCCTTCCGCCACTGTAATTAGGTTTCCTTTAGAGTTTCGAGTCCAAAGATTTTTTTCCACCCGCTCCTTGTTAGAAGAAATTAATTCTCTTGCGCCCTCAAGAATCGTTTGTGTTGATCTGTAGTTTTCTTCAAGAGGAACAACCGTTGCTTCAGGGAAGTCGTCTCGAAAACTCAATATGTTTCGTATATCAGCATTCCGCCATGAATAAATAGATTGATCTGGATCACCAACTACACACAGATTTCTATGGGTACTCGCAATCTGCCTAGCTATACTGTATTGCGCTATGTTTGTGTCTTGGAATTCATCCACCATTAAGTAGACGAATCTATTTTGGTACTTGTTTAGAATGTCAGGATTATTCAGAAACAAATTTTGTGTTTTCATCAATAAGTCATCAAAGTCTGCTGCATTACTTTGAGATAGTGTGGTCTCATAATTTTCGAAAACTCGGCCGACCACTTCGTCGTAGTAATTACTTTTTTGACTGATAAATTTCTCAGAATCTATAAGTTGACTTTTGGAATTTGAAATACGAGATAAAATATTTCTTGGGGCAAACGATTTTGGATCTATATCCAAATCTTTCATCGCCTTTTTAACGGTTTCCATTTGATCATTGTCATCAAATATTACGAAATCCGTGTCAAGACCCACTACTCCACCTTCACGTCTGAGTATCATTGAGCAAAATGAATGGAAAGTTCTCGCGGTCACTCGCTCGGCATTTTTTCCCAACATAGAGGAAAGGCGATCTTTCATTTCTGAGGCTGCTTTATTGGTGAAAGTTACGGCAGCTATGTTATAGGGGTTCACCCCTTGCTCTTGAATCAGGTAAGCTATCCTGCTAGTTATGACCCTTGTTTTTCCGCTACCAGGTCCAGCAACTATAAGAACGGGACCGTCCGTTTTTTCAACAGCTTTCTTCTGTGCAATGTTTAGGTCGTCGAGAAAATTAGTATGCATTTTTTGTCAGCAAAATTATAGCACTATTGTTCTTATATTTGATTGAATGAATGTTCTTTGAAGGCCAGATTCATACAACATATAAAGGATCATGTTCCGTGATAATACGGGTTTCTTTATGTAATTCCTTTCTAAGATACACTGGGAGACCAAATAGACCATCGCAAGACTTACCGTCAAACATGAGAAGGTCATGTACGTCTCTTTTTGTGAGTATTTTATCTAGTTCCTCTGAGCCCCTATGGAATTTATTTTCAGATGTGCTACCAATCGTAAAACCCCAGGTAGAGCCGAAGGCGGGAACGAAAACGTGGTAACTTGCTGTTGATATAAATTCATTTTTAATCGTGTTTGCCACTACAGTGAAACAATCGTTGGCAAAAGATGGTGCGGTTGGACCTGACTGGACCACGATAATTCCTCTGTGCCCTAACCGTTTTTTGGCAAGCTGATAGAATTCTCTTGTAAATATCTTGTGGGCGGGGCCATTTTCAATGGGGTCAGGAACGTCAATTATTATGACGTCAAAAGATTCCACACTTTGTTCCAAGTATTCAGCAGCATCGCCAAAGATTAAATTCATTCGCGGGTCTTCAAAGGACCCTTTATGATGTAATGGGAGGAATTTTTGACAGGCTTTTACAACCTGTTCATCAATATCAACCATAACTACACTTTGAACGGTGTTATGTTTTAAAACTTCCCTGGCTGTCGCACCTTCTCCTCCTCCAGCAATGAAGACCTTTTTCGGATTGTCATGTGAGGTCAGTGCAGGATGTACAAGTACCTCATGGTAAATGAATTCGTCCATTTCTGTGGATTGTGTTTTTCCGTCTAGTATTAGGGATTTTCCAAATTCAGACCCTTCCAAAATAACCACTGTTTGGTATGGGGTGACTTTTTCGAATAATATCTTGCCTCTTTTTTCTGCTTGAATAAGTTCGGGAGTTATATATTCAACGTGCCATTCCCCTTTCGGGAAACTAAGAGGATTAGTCATGTAGCCCGCGCTCTTTTCTTATAATCGTTGGCTTTTGGCAATTTAAACCCTCAATCAAAATATTTGAAGCTGTGTGTATATTGAAGTCTTCTCCACAGGAGAATATGTCTGCAGAGGCATAATTGTATTCAGGCCAAGTATGTACGGATATGTGGGATTCCGCGATTGCGACAACACCTGTGATTCCCATTGGGTTGAATTTGTGGAAAGTTTTTCCTACTATCTTCGCCCCGGCATCTTTAGCAGCCCTAGTCAACAAATTCTCAATACCTTTAAGATCATCCAGTTTGTCAGGGTCACATTTCTCCAGATCCAAAAGCAGATGTATTCCAAGAATTTTCAATTAATACGCCTTTATTATTGTGACTGGATAGGCAAAAGAGCGAGAATTATTATACTTGGATTATATAGTAGGACATCAATGAGAATTTTTGTAAATTTGTTGACCGTAGGTGGTAGGTCAAATATGCTGTTTTAAACTCAATATTTTATCGTGAGGTCATAGGTGATTATCATTTGAATAACGAAGTAAATCTGAGAGTTCTCTTAAAATCTCGACCTGTCGGATTCCCCACGGAGGATGATTTCCAAATAGTGGAATCTTCAATACCAGAGCCAGAAGAGGGAGAAATTTTGGTAAAGGTTGAATGGCTTTCGTTGGATCCCTATATGAGAGGCCGTATGAATGATGCCAAATCCTATGCATCGCCAGTAGAAATAGGTGAAGTTATGGTCGGCGGGGCAGCAGGAACAGTTGTTAATTCCAGATCTCCTGCGTTTTTAGTAGGAGATACTGTTGAGGGTAGGTTAGGGTGGCAAAGCTATGCTTTGTCTGATGGGTCAGAAGTCAGAAAAATTGATGAGACTCTGGGTCCGCTTCAGACCAGCATTGGAATTCTTGGTATGCCTGGACTGACGGCTTATTTCGGGTTTTTAGATGTTTGTGAACCTAATCCTGGGGAAACGGTAGTGGTTTCCGCCGCATCGGGTGCTGTGGGGCAGATCGTTGGGCAGATCGCAAAGATAATGGGTTGCAAGGTAATAGGTACAGCAGGATCAGATTCTAAGGTTCAATATATTGTCGATGAGCTTGGCTTTGATTCAGGAATTAACTACAAAACCCAAAACGTAGGTGAAGCGTTAGATGAAGAATGTCCAGAGGGAATAGACGTCTATTTTGACAACGTGGGAGGGCTAGTTACCGACGCAGTAATGGATAGGCTGAATATTCGGGCTAGGATTGCCGTCTGCGGACAAATTTCCCAATATAATCTCAAAGAACCTGATCTCGCCCCACGCAATTTTGGAATTCTTACAAGAAGTCAGGCGAAAATGGAGGGATTCTTGGTTTTTGCCTATGAAAATAGGTATGACGAAGGATTAAATATGATGGCGAAGTGGATAAAAGAGGGTAAATTGAGGTACAGAGAAGATGTTGTTGAAGGGCTCGAAAATGCTCCAAGAACATTTATTGGTATGTTGAATGGCGAAAATTTCGGAAAGACGTTGATTAAAGTTTCCAATTAATGTTCATAGAAAAGCATTAACAGGGAGTTAGTTCTAGAATGCCCGAGTGTCTTCCTAAGGATCTAGAAGAATTTCGTTCTGATCTTTTGGATTTTCTTGTTGAAAAACGTGGTTTGCCCTCAATTGAACTCAGGAAGGCATGTCTCACAAAGGGGATTTATAAGATTCCCCAACCCATTAAATATGGAGGTTCTGATGCGGGACCTTTAAAGCTTGCAATTTCGTATGAGACCGTTGCAATGGCAGGTATATCCAAAATTTCCGATGTAATTGGTCCGGGCCCAGGGATACTATCAGGGGCTAACGCTGTTATAGAAGCAAATTATCTTTCTCCGATGCTTCGGGGAGAAAAAATTGGATCGTTTGCATTTACTGAAGCTGATCCATCAAATCCCACCGTCGCGAGTTGGACGGGAGGCAATCTTAAGATTACCGGTAAAAAGTCATATGTTTCCTCCGGGCATAACTCCGATTTTATGTCTGTGGTGCTCAACGTTAAACAGGGTGATGCCTCGCTCCCATCGGGACCGGCTGTTGTAGTAATAGATGCCGCAGTTCCTGGTGTTCTGATCGGAGATCCATTTGTCAGTCTGGACGGAAGTGCCCACTCGGAAGTAACTTTCAAAGATGTTCTTGTGAGTCCTACTGACGTAGTGGGGACAATTGGCGAGGGTATTCCACGAGCTATTGGGGGCATTTTGAAAGAGCGTCTGGAGCAGGCTGCCATAGCAACTGGCATGGCTCTGTATGCGATGTCGCTTGTAACGGAGCACTTGAGGCTTTCCCATAGATCTGGAGGAACGTTGGGAGATTTGGAAGGGGTGAGACTCCGTTATGGAGAAATGAGGATTAATACCTTTGCCATGAGGGCTACCCTGTATAGAGCTGCGAGGATACTCGAGGATGCTCCAGATTCCATAAATGAGGTTACGTCCGCCAAGGTTTTCTGCACAGAAACAGCTTCTTCTGTAATTGATTCAGCGGTTCAGTTGGTAGGGGGAAGAGCTCTAATAGAGGGTCAACCTCTGGAGGCGATGTATAGAAAAATAAGATCCATGAGGCTGGCAGGGGGTGCTACTGACATACTCAGGCTATCAGTGAGTAAGGGGGCTTTGGAATTTGATGCAGGAATTCTTTAGCGATCTGGTGTTACCTTACCTGGGGTGGTGGATTGCCTCTTCGACTCAAGTAAAGATGTAAATGCTTCATAGCTCTTCACACCTTGTATAGTTTGAATGAAGCTGCCAACATTATCGAAATATTCTCTAAATTCCTCCAGCTCAGGGCCTATTGGGTTTATTGATGATGGCCCGTCAGCATAGTTTCCTCTAAAGGCGAAATAGGCTTGGTTTATCTTCCTAATGGAATATCCACCAAGTCGTAGTTTCCAACGTTGTTTTTCCATGTAGTCTTCAGCGGCTTCAACATCTCCGTTTTCCAAGATTTTTTCTGCTTCTGTTCTTGTTTCCCTTAATATTCTTGTCAGATGTGGATTGGCAGTCTCGCTTTTCGAATATTTATACTCATATTCACTGAGATCTCCGCCTAGGAATTCAAAGGCCTGATCTCCTAGCTCGTTGCCAGCGATATTTGCAGCGGTTTCATTAAGGGTATACATGTCCGACGAAGACCACATATTTCGGCCTAGCGGATGAAATATCCAGTAATTATGCAACCATTCGTGTGCTGCCGTTCTCATCAAATATCTGAGGTCATATTTATCTGACACAAAAGCGGGATAGGTTCCAAGTCCTGAGAGATTATCTACAAGAGCTGAGGTTTTCCCATCTGATTCGGCTTTTGATTCAATAATAAATCTGTCCCGGAAGTTAATATCGTTTTTAATAAGATGTGACTCTTCCATAATAATCTTGTGCCTGGGAGAGGATATTAGTATAAGCGGGGGTTCCTCCAGTCTAAAGTCGGTGGGCGGAAAAAGAATTCCAAATGGCAATCCCAGTTCATTTTGTGTAGCGGCTTCACTTACAGCTGCTTCAACGGCTTCCTCAGCGCGGTTTCGCAAGATTTTCTTCTGAAAAATTAGTTCCGCCAAGTCCTCATCTATCATTTTTGTGATATTTGTTGGTTCAGTTAATCCCTTAGCCAAGAGGGCATTTTCAACTCTTGAACTTTCCTTTTCCAACTTTCTGCTCAGTTGGAGGTATTCTTGTACGATTAGGTACCTTTCAGAGTGAGTTGGTGCGTTTCCCGGATACATCTCCCAAAGTAGATGCATCCACTTTAATGGGACAGTTTGAACTTCCCACCAAAAAATTGAAAATCCATGAGCCCCCGCAGCAGACTCTAGTTTGGTTGATGTGAATTTGTTGTATGCAACTAAACTCAATACGCAACATACGGCTACTAGGAATATCCAAAGGAGTTTCGACTTCAATATGTGATGATTCATAGCTAGTTAGATTTGTTGCGGAAATGGAGCGGGAGACGGGATTCGAACCCGCGACAGCCTGCTTGGAAGGCAGGAACTCTACCACTGAGTTACTCCCGCATTGGGATCAATTTTAACTTATTACGGATTCATATCCAATAATAGATAAATACCTGTTGGATAGAGTCAAAGATGAAAGTGAATCAATCCACGCTATGTAAACAGCTAATTAGATCCTCCGACTTCGTAAACCTGTATACGGTGCCGGTTTGATTCGGTAACTAGAAGTCTATCTTCTTTTTGAAGTTTCACTGAAACGGGAGACCAAAACAACTTTTCAATGTGAGCGGAAACTGTGTGTGGATCTTCAGTATCTTCAAGAGAACTTAAATCATTTAAATTAGCGTTTTCCCGTGAAAGCCCCTCTTCCCTATTTGTTTCAAGAAATGCGCTGGCCCACTTGGATAATGTAGCCTGACCTCTTATCTCCTGAATCAATTCTGATGAGCGATTTAGTACCTTGACTGTTTCATTCCCCCAGTCTGCTATGTATTGGTTTCCACTACTATCAACGACCACACTGGAAGGGTGATTCAACTGGTTTTGACCAGCCTGTACTGATGAAATGGTTTCAATATGATCTCCATTAGAATCAAATCTTTGGATTCGGCTGTTTCCCCAGTCTGCCACTGATATATTGCCATCGAGCCCAACGTCTACACCCCAAGGGAGATTAAACTGACCCTCTTCATGCCCTTGTGAACCCATGGCTGATACTAGATCACCAGCGGGGGTAAATATCTGAACTCGATGATTCTTTGTGTCTGATATATAAACAAGACCATCGTTGCCTATAGCTATGCCAGACGGACTCTGCATTTCATCTTTGTTACTCCCGTTACTACCCCATCGTTGGATGAAATTACCTTCGAGGTCAAATTGGGACACCATGCTTGTGTAGTCATCGGTCACGTATAAATTTCCGTTCGCGTCACCGGTTATGCCTGCCGGGGAAATAAGTTGACCTTCTGAAATTCCATAGTGGCCAAAAGTTCCAAAATAGTCGCTATCCATATCTAGAATAGTTACTCGTACACCCCTTTCGCCGTAGTCTCGAGATTTATTAGTGACATAAATTCTGTCATTTTCAGCTACAAAGGAATCACTAGGATATTCGAATCCTCTACCTTCCATAGCAACTATGCCGAGGGTTAAATAGTAATCTAGAGGGATGGTTTGTACGGGTTTCATTTTTTAGCTCAATTGAATATTTGCTTTTCTATGGTCTTAGGACATCTGAAACTCTCGCGTTGAACCTATTAACCTTATTACACCAGATATTTTTTCTCGGTCTTCTTCCACTCCATTTGCGAAATCTGTAACTGCGGTCTTGGAATTTTCAGAGAGCCTTAGGAATCCCAATTGTGTTAGACATTCATCCACAATCTCTTCTGGAGTGGAGTTTTCACCGATTACTTCTTCAACCGTATCTATTAGTTCCTTTATTCCCGCATTGTCTTGGTTTCCCAAAAGTTCTGAAGCAAAATTTATTCTTTCGATTAAGGAGCCGGTATTAACCCATTCTTGTCCCTCGTGCCACCCTTCCACACTTGGTGGGTTATTGAGCTCCTGTCCCATCCATCCAATCTGCCTGTATCTGGGAATCATATCTCTGTCTGGTATCTCAAATTCTCTTGAAAGTTTTAGGAGGCCTACTGCAAATTCAGCTGGGCCTTTTACCTTTTTATACCTGGCGTTGTTTGACTTGAAATAATCGGAATTGAATAAATAAGAAAGCATTCCTGCAATATTGTGGTCTGTGTCAAAGTAGGCCTTAACCAATTCGTCGATAGCTTGCTCATCCCTGGGTGGTACCTCATTCCAGGAAGGAACAGGAACTTCATCTGCAACGAAAAAGTGGTAAAGATGTCTTGCTATAAATTTAGCTGTAGTTTCCCGATTGCATATGACTTTTATAATGTCTTCTCCGTTGAAATTACCCTGATGGCCCAAAAACTCCTTGGTCTGATCATCGTGATCGTCAGGTAGATACTTGAAATGATAGGCTATTCGGCCGTAGGGCCAGTCTGAATCTCTTTTGGAACGAACCATCATGTATTCGGTGTTCCCAATTGTCCATCCAGTGAATGCCTTTGCGCACTCTTTTATGTCATCTTCTGAATAATTTCCTACTCCCATGGAAAAAAGTTCTAATAGCTCACGGCCCCAGTTTTCATTTATTGAATTCTTGTGATTTTCTTGGTTATCTAACCAGACAATCATTGCCGGATCCTTGGCCAGGCGGAGGAGTAGATCATCAAAGCGACCTAATCCATGATCTCTAAACATCTCTATTTGGTCTGACAGTACCCTTCCATTAATAACTTTGGGCACCCCAGTTGCAAAAATTCCATGCCAGAAAAGAGTCATTTTTTCCTTTAAAGGGGTATCAGAACTCATCATCCTGTATATCCAACGCCTGGCTGAGCCTGGGGCGTTTATCATTCCCGAGGCTTCGCCATCGAATCGTCTCACTAGATAGTCTCCCATCCAATTTGTTTCTTTGGGAGTTACTAAAGTTTCTACAACTTCTTCGTATGAGTACTTTCCATAATCTTCTAACTCGCGGCGAGTCGCCCCAAAGCCGGCTCTTCTAATCAGGTGTGATAGAAGTTCTAATTCGTTATCTTCTATTTTTTCCATATTATCTCCCGCTGGTTGCCAGGTAAATTACGGCTCTTCTATGAGAAATCCCAAGACATTTATAAAAAATTATCTTAGTGTTCCCCAATCCTTACCCTTTTTTATCTCAATTGTTACAGGGACATCAAGTTCAATCGATGAAGGCATTAGTTCGGATAGGACCGATTCCAATTGTGGAATTTCTTCGTCAGGAACCTCAAAAATCAATTCATCGTGTACCTGCAAGATCATAAGTGACTGCATATCGGATTCTTGAAGTCGTTTTTGAATCCTAATCATTGCTACTTTAACTAAGTCAGCGGCGGTACCCTGTATGGGCATGTTGATCGCTGCACGCTCGGCCTGACTTCTAATTCTAAAGTTGCGAGCGTTTACATCTGGCAGGTACCTTCTTCTTCCTAGGAGAGTTTCCACATACCCGGATTCTCGGCAACCTGCTTTTACCCCATCAAGGTACTTCTGAATACCAGGGTATTTTTCAAAATAAGTATCTATGAATTTTTTTCCTTCTTTTTGTGTCAGATCTGTTTGACGGGATATGCCGTGGGCACTGAGTCCATAGATGACTCCAAAATTAAGTATTTTTGCAATTCTCCGCATTTCTGGTTTGACTTCTTCAATAGGGATTTCATTTACCAAAGCGCTTGTTGCGCTATGTACGTCTTCGCCATTGTGGAAAGCTTGTGTCAGACCTGGGTCTTTTGAAAAATGGGCCAGTACTCGGAGTTCAATTTGGGAATAGTCTGCGGCCACAAGTGAGTGTCCTTCTCTTGCTATGAAGGCTTCCCTAACGCGCCTTCCCAATTCGCTACGGACTGGGATGTTTTGCAGATTAGGTTCGTTACTTGATAGACGGCCTGTCGTAGTTCCTGTCTGTCGATATGAGGTATGAACTCTGCCTGTGTCAACGTTCAGCATGTTGGGGAGTGCATCAATATATGTTGACTTGAGTTTAGATAGTTCTCTGTGTTCCAGAATTCTGTTTAAAATTTCATAGGATCTTGGATCTGAATCTATGGATTCACCCCGGTCTAGTAATCCCTTCAGATCATCTAATGATTGAGCGTCGGTTGAAAATCCACTTCTCGTTTTTCTTGTAGGAGGTAGTTTCAGTTCTCCGAACAGTATTTCACTGAGCTGTTTGGGAGAGTTTAAATTGAATTCATGTCCTACCAGCTCAAACATAGCACTTTGGATTTCTTGAAGCTGACCTCCTAGGGTGATAGACATCTCGGATAGTATTTTCGTGTCTAGGGATACTCCGTTACGTTGCATCTGGACCAGTACAGGGATGAGAGGAATTTCTACCTCCTCAAATAGCTTAGATATATTCTTATTTTCAAGTTCTTCTTTCATCACGCCGTAAAGTTTTTGTGTGAAATCGGCATCGGCAGCAGCATAGGGAGCTGCTTTTTCTATCGGAACTTCCGCCATGGTGATTTGGTTTTTCCCCTTGCCTATAAGGTCTGTTATGGGCGTCATCTCAACACCAAAGCACTCCAGGGCAAGTTCTTTTAGCCCAATATTGCGCCGTCCACCCACATGTGCGGCTATCATGGTGTCAAATTGGAGTCCTTTGACTTTCACCCCTGCTTGCTCCATGACTGTTACGTCAAAATTGGCGTTATGGGCTCTGACAGGAATATTAGGGTCTTCAAAGACGGGTCTCAGACTATTCAGCACGGCTTCTTTAGGCAGTTGTCCTGATTCATTATGTCCTATCGGCAGATACCAATTAGTTCCATGTTCGGTAGAAAAAGATATTCCTACCAATTGGCAGGTTATTTGATCCGTGGAGGTAGTTTCTGTATCAAAAGAAAATCCACTAACGGAATTTATTTCTGTTATCAAGCGTTGAAGGTTTTCATTAGTTGTTGCCAGCTCAAATTTCGTGGCTTCGGTAGTCGGCTGTTGAAATAATGACATTTGTCCGGGGCCAAGATCGACTGAGGTGTCGGAGTCAGGGGGTAGGGTTCCAGGTAATCGTGGAATCACGGACAGAAATTCTAATTCACGGAGGAAATCTATTACTTCTTCTCTGTTGTAATCACCGAAAGATGCTGAATCCAGATCAAGTTTTATCGGGGCTTCTTTTACGATAGTAGTTAATGTTTTACTTCTGAAAGCAAGGTCTCTATTTTCCTCTAGTGCCTTTTTTGCTCCTGGAGGTTTAACAGTTTCGAGGTTGTCGTATATTCCCTCCAATGATCCATAGTCGGTCAAAAGTTTAATGGCGGTTTTGACGCCAATTCTGGGAACGCCCGGTATGTTATCTGAAGAATCCCCCTGTAATGCCTTTATTTCGGCCACAAATTCTGGGCCTAGTCCTCCAAATCTTTCTCTCACGGCTTGGATGTCATACAAGGATCTATTTTGTACACTTGAGCTCATCAAAACTCTTACTTTGTTTGTCACAAGTTGCAGGGTGTCAGAGTCACCGGTCAATATTAGAGTATTTATTCCTAGTTCCTCAGCTTGTTTGCTGATAGTTCCTATTAAATCGTCAGCTTCGAAACCCTTTAGTTCAAATATTGGGACTTTGAATGTGGACATGAGCTGTCTAACCCTGTCGAACTGCCCCCTCAATTCTGGAGGTGTTGGTGGCCTGTGAGCCTTATATTCATCAAACATTTCGTGTCGAAACGTAGGTGAGGGAAGATCAAAAGTAATGACTATATGGGATGGATTCCAGTCGGATAAAGATCTTATAAAGGCATTAATAAATCCGTAAACGGCCCGAACATCTTCCCCTGAAGAACTCACTGTGAGAGGTTGTTGGATGGCGTGGAATGAGCGGTGTATAAGGGCGTGGCCATCAATGACTATTAGCAAGTTTTCACCGGAAGTATTATTCAGATGAATTTCGGATGAACGGGTATTCATAGTCATTTACCCCAATAAATAACGATCCTGTATGAGGCAATTATACATAGGCATTTTGATTCATTTAATAGATGTGATTTCAGCGAACCACTCTATTGCTTCACTGTGGAACGTAGGGAATTTCCTTTTACTCTAATCTGATCATCTTCTGACATTTTCAATCTGTCTAGCATTTGGCCTTCCTTATTCAAGATGCATGGCGAATTCTACAATGCTTGTTGGAGTTTATTTTTAAATTCTAAGTTTCCATTATCTTCAAATTTAATTTCGAGTGTATTGTGGAAGGACAAAAAATCTCTCATAGAGGCAGCAACTTCAGAGATCATTTGTTCATCGGATCGGATTCCCGACTCGAGATGGAGTGATTTTATAATCATAGTGCTCGTTTTTCGGTCAAGTTTCGGATCAAATCTTCCTATCAAAGATCCCTTGTATAGGATGGGAAGGCAGAAATACCCCCACTTTCTCTGGCCTTTAGGTTTGTAACACTCCAGTATTTGAGTGAATGAAAAAATCCTTTTATCTCTCCCTTTTGCCCAGAAGAGACTGTCAAAAGGGGATAGAAAAGTGGTTCTATCAGAATTCAGAGCACCACTGTCTGCCAATTCTAAAAAGTGAAGATTGTCTCTATGGATTAACAGACATATCTCTTCACCAGATTTATCCAGACCCATTATTTCGACAGCCTTACCTGATCGAATCATTTCCCTAACAAGAGGTTTGGAAGTTCCTTGTCTCATGTGAGTGTAGTCACCAACCTGGCTAGGGCTGCAAATTCCAGTCGCCTTTAAGGACATTTCAAGATCGTGGGTAAGAGTATCTTGCTCACTGTAATTTTTGTCTCTGAATCTATCAGGGATGTGGGATTCGGTTAGGCCATACACTCTTTGAAAGTTAATTCTGTCCACTACCACTGTAATCCCAGAGTCGTTCAGATATTCCAAGGCTCTTTTACTGGGTTTCCAATTCCACCAAGAACCTGGATTTTTTTTAGTGTCGTCGAAGTCAGAGGCCTTGAGCGGTCCATTCGATTTGATTTTGTTCAAAACCTCAATGATCGCAGTCGAATTATTTTTTTCATTGGGCCAACTACGCCAGCGCCTCGTTTCTTTTTGAAAATGTTTCCGCATTATCGGAATTCTGTACTCGAATTCTTCTAGGGGAATTATGCAAGCAGCGTGGTACCAATACTCAAAAAACCCACGATTATTGCTGTAAGTCAGGTCATTTAGTAATTCCTCATCATATGTCCCTATACGGCTCCAAAGAGCCAGAAAATGGCTTCTTTTAACCATTTGTAACGTGTCAATTTGAAGAGCCCGAATTTTTGAAACAACAGAGATTATGTTATCGACAGTAGGTTTATTGGGGACAGTATTGGATAGCTGCTGACAATGCAGGATTACCTTTCTAATCGTTTCATTCGAATGCGTGGTCACACGCACTCTATACTCCTACGATATTTCGGCATTCTGCCAAAATGGCGTTGACCGAATCAAGAGATTTAGACTCCGCGTAAAGGCGGAGCAGTGGCTCTGTTCCAGAAAATCTGATCAGTCCCCAGTACCCATTCTCCAATACGTATCGATAACCATCTCTGGTATCAATATCTTTTACAATCATGTCCCCAATTTCTGTTGGTCTGGCTTCAGCCAAACGTGTCTCAATTTGCTTTCTCTCTTCAGGCTGGAAAGTGAGGTCAATTCGGTTGTAATGATGGGGCCCAACCAGGTCTATAAGGTCCAACACTAGGTCAGAAGGGTTTTTATCAGTCTTTACCATCATATCCAGAATCATTAGCGCGGATAGAATTCCATCTCTTTCAGGTATATGTCCTCGGAAGCCATATCCGCCACTTTCTTCTCCAGCAGCAATCGCATCTTCCTCTATCATTACAGGGCCAAGGTGTTTGAATCCCACTGGAGTATCTATTACCGGGACTTTGTGAAAGTCCCCTAGCTTATTTATCATGCAGGTCATGGTAATGGACCTAACAAGAGTCCCTTGCATCCCAAGATTTTCCAAGAGATGTTGGCATATCAAAGCGAATGTGTGGAGGGTTGATATGTAGTTCCCATCTTCATCGACCAAACCTAGCCTGTCTGCGTCACCATCTGTGGCTAAACCTACATCGCCGTTAGATTCCCAGATTTTTTCCTTAAGAGGTTCGAGGTTCTGATCAATTGGTTCAGGTTGCTTCATACCTGGGAAGGTTGGATCTATTTCATTTCTGATTTCAGTAACGTGAGTTGTTCCTCCTTCGACGAGTTGACGAATATAGCCAGATCCCGCTCCATACATGGAGTCCACAATTATATTGAGCCCTGCATTTCTAATACTTCTTAAGTCGACCAAACCAGCCACATGATTGAGATATAAAAGTTCTGGATTAACCCTCTCAACAAGACCGATTTTTTCAGCATTGGAGACTGGGATGCTTAAATATCGCTGTTTTGCTAAGACTGCATTAAGACATGTTTCTAGCTCAGATATGATCTCTTCTGAGGCGCTTCCCCCGTAACCAGGTTTAAACTTAAAACCGTTCCAGTCATAAGGATTGTGGCTTGCAGTTATAACGACTCCTGCTGCGCAGTCACGCCTTACCAGGTTATAGCTCACCACTGGAGTCGGAGCAGGGCGGTCGCATAAGATAACAGGTATTGAGTTACCTGCTGCTACCTCAGCAACAGCTTCAGCGAAGGCGGCTGAGTCGAGTCTTGTGTCATAGCCGACCATCAGGCCGTTGTCTGCGATTTCACGGGACTTCAAGTAGTTACAAACAGCTTGTGTGCATAACTTTACGTTTTCGACCGTGAAGTCATCCTCGGGTTTTGCCCGCCATCCATCTGTACCGAATCGGATAGACACATTCCGCTCCTATTTAAATTGTGGCTACCAGCTACCTTAATCGGACTCTAGCTATAGGCCCGCATCCTTGCCAATTGCATCTGACTTATTCGTTCTTTCCCAGGGTAGATCTAAGTCTGTCCTTCCAAAGTGGCCGTAGGAAGCAGTCTGCTTATATATGGGTCGTCTTAGATCTAGGTCCCTGATAATCGCTCCTGGACGTAGGTCAAAGTGGGTTTTTACAATGTTGTCAATATCTTCGTTACTGATGATATTGGTTCCAAATGTTTCGACTGATACAGAGATAGGTGCAGATACGCCGATTGCGTACGATATTTGTACCTCTGCTCTGGTTGCCACACCTGCCGCAACTAGGTTTTTGGCGACCCATCGGGCGGCGTAAGCGGCCGATCGATCCACCTTGGTAGGATCTTTTCCAGAGAAGGCTCCACCTCCATGTCGTGCCATACCTCCGTATGTGTCTACAAGGATTTTTCTTCCGGTTAGCCCTGTATCTCCTACTGGTCCGCCAATGACAAATCTCCCTGATGGATTGACTATGAACCGGGTGTCAATTAACAGATGCTCCGGAACTACTACCTTTGCAACCTTTTCAACTAGGTCTCTTTCAATTTCACTGTTGCTTATTTCTTCAGAATGCTGATTGCTTAGAAGCACTGTGTGTACTCTCTTAGGCTTGCCCTTTGAATACTCCACTGTAACTTGAGACTTCCCATCTGGTCTCAAGTATTCTAGCTCTCCATTTTTTCGCACCTCAGCTAGCCTTTGGGTAAGTCGATGGGAGAGTGCCATTGGCAGAGGCATTAATTCTGGAGTTTCGTCGCATGCAAAGCCAACCATCATGCCTTGGTCTCCAGCTCCCAAACTTTCTACTTCATCTTCGGCGGCCTTGGCTTCTCGGGCTTCTAGGGCGGTTGTTACACCACCAGATATGTCAGAAGACTGCTCGTCTATGGCGACCATGACGCCACAGGACTTGTAATCGAATCCGTAAGCAGGGTCGGTATAACCGATTTCCCTTATTGTTTCTCTTACTAAAGAGGGGATGTCTACATATCCTTCCCTTATGGTGATTTCTCCCATTACAACTACCAGTCCAGTTGTACAGGAGACCTCACAGGCTACTCTGGCTTTTGGGTCTAACTTAAGCATAGCGTCCAAGACTCCATCTGAAATCTGGTCGCAGATTTTGTCAGGATGTCCTTCTGTTACTGATTCAGAGGTGAAAAGGAACGAGGGGGACTCCATGAAACTGGAACTCATTTTGGGTCAACTCCTGGCTTATTGGGGTTATGGTTGCTGATATTAGGCGCTGTCTAAGTGCCCACGTCCCAACTGTTTAAGTACTTTTCCTGTTCATCGCTCAATGCATCTATTTCTACACCCATTGAAAGTAACTTTAACCTACCCACTTCGTTATCAATATCTCTCGGAACCACATATACTTGTTTTTCAAGGTTTTGGTATTCATTAGCCACAAATTCTGCTGACAATGCTTGGTCAGCAAAGCTCATGTCCATGACTGCCGAGGGATGCCCTTCGGCGGCGGAAAGATTAATTAGCCTTCCCTCTGCCAATAAATTTATCCGACGCCCATCTGACATCGTGTATTGCTCAACAAAGGGGCGCACTTCTGTTTTACTGTCTGACAGTTTCTCAATCCCTTCTATGTCGATTTCCACATTGAAATGTCCACTGTTAGCGAGAACAGCTCCGTCCTTCATAACCTGTACATGTTTTGAATCAACTGCTTTCATACCTCCAGTGACAGTGATGAAGATATTCCCCAGTTTCGCAGCCTCTTCCATCTTCATTACCTGATGACCGTCCATTGCTGCTTCTAATGCTCGGATATGGTTGACTTCACAAACCACCGTGTTTGAGCCCATCCCTCTGGCTCGCATTGCCACTCCCTTTCCACACCATCCATATCCAATGATAACCACCGTTTTGCCTGCCCAAAGAATATTGGTTGCTCTCGTAATGCCATCCAGGGTGCTTTGGCCTGTTCCATATCTGTTGTCAAAAAAATGTTTTGTGTCTGCGTCATTGACTGCTATAACTGGGTATTTTAGTTTTCCTTCATCAGCCAAACTTTTTAGGCGTATCACACCCGTTGTTGTTTCCTCCATTCCTCCTATCACATTCTCTAAGAGATCATTGCGATCTCCATGAAGCATTGCCACTAGGTCTGCGCCATCATCCATAGTCATATGTGGTCTTGTTTCCAATACTTTGTTGATGTGGTTGTAATACGTTTCTGTGTCTTCTCCCTTAATCGCAAAAGTTTTGATTCCATATTCTGAGACCAGTGCTGCCGCAACATCGTCTTGGGTGCTTAAAGGATTACTTGCACATAGCGCAATTTCTGCTCCTCCATCTCTGAGAGCGAGCATCAAATTTGCGGTTTCGGATGTGACGTGTAAGCACGCAGCAATTTTAAATCCTTTTAGAGGCATTTCTTCAGCAAAGCGGGCACGTATCTGTCTTAAAACCGGCATCTCCCGGGCAGCCCAGTTGATTCTTTTTATTCCGGCGGCGGCAAGAGATTGATCTAATACATCGCCGGAATGAGAATTAGTTGTCAACGCGTTTCTCCTATTAATTTAAAATCTTAATGGTCGTCGAGTAATTTGTCTTCGTTGGAAAGCGGGTCAAAGTAGGTCATTCCTGCTATACCTCTGAACCGGTCATCAATTTCATTCGATACAAGAGATTCAAATCTGCCGCTACCAAAATTTTCGACGGCGTAAGAACCCATTACTGAGCCAACTACGGTTGCTCGTCGGAAACCTTCGGCTGACAAATCCCCCGATTCAGATAGGTATCCCATGAATCCCCCTGCGAAGCAATCCCCGGCTCCAGTTGGATCTTTAACTTCTTCTAAGGGAAAAGCAGGTGCAGAGAACGTATCTCCCTCGTTGAATACCAAGACTCCATGCTCTCCCTTTTTAACAACCACTACCTTGGGACCCATTTCTCTAGCTGACTTTGCGGCCGCTATGACACTCCGTTTCCCTGTAAAGCTCTTAATTTCATTTTCATCCATAAATAAGACATCTACCAAAGCCACCGTCTCGCGGAGATTTTCCATATGGTCATCAATCCAAAAGTTCATTGTATCCATAGCCACTAGTTTAGGTCTGGAATCCATTTGCTCTAGAACATTCATTTGTATAAGTGGGTCTATGTTAGCTAAAAAAAGATAATCTGAATTTCTATGGTTGTCACTTATAACAGGAGTAAATTCAGCTAAAACATTCAGTTTAGTGTCAAGAGTATCCCGCATATTCATGTTATTGGGGTCGTATGATCCTGACCATCTAAACGTTTCCCCGGCTGCGGTTTCCATTCCTGAGATATCGACGCCTCTTGATAATAGATACTGTCTGTCACTATCTTGAAAATCTTGACCTACCACTGCCACTACGGCAACTTGGGTGAAGAAACTTGCTGCGATGGAGAAATATGTGGCCGATCCACCCAACGAATCAACTCGGGACTCTGTTCCTGCAGAGACCGTGTCATAAGCGACAGTTCCAACAACGAGCAAAGACACCTTTAAATATCAGTTCCTTGGCTGGTTGGATGCCCCTTTTCAATCCAAGTTGGAGTGCCTTCCTCAATGTTGTACAACCGGTCTGCTTCTATACCCATTGCGGCGGCCATCTCGCAGGCCAATCCACTTCTCACTCCAGCGGCACATATAAAGAGAAGTTTTTTATCTTCAGGTAGCTCGTCTATTCTAGCTAGAATGTCGTCTACTGTTATAAAGATAGCCCCCTCTACATGGCCTTCCACATATTCGTCCAGTCTTCTGACATCAACAAATGCATAATCATCGTTTCCATGTAAGTCAGCTGCTTCATCAACGCTGATCCTGAAATATGGTTCACCCTCTACTTGCCTTGGCATCCTCTATCCCTCCAGTTTCATTGAATATATTTTTCGATTATTGGTTGTATTTTTCGTACGGAAGCGGTTTCTATATTTATTTCACTTATCAAGGCCTTTTCTAGACTTTCCTTACAGTTACAAGGCACTTCAACAGTGTTTATGTTTTCACATATTAGCCTAATTAGAGAGTTTGATATCAAGGTATTCTTTTTTAAATTAGCCACTACCAGATCGGCTGAGACTTCTTCTCTTTCAGGTCTCCAGCAATCATAGTCTGTCACCATTGCTAGTGTGGCGTAGCATATTTCTGCTTCTCTAGCGAGTTTTGCCTCAGGCAGCGCTGTCATTCCAATAATGTCAGCTCCCCATGATCTGTACAAATTTGATTCTGAACGTGATGAGAATTGAGGACCTTCAATTACCACTAAGTCTCCACCGTTGTGGAAGGTGGCGTCTATGTTTTGACAGCATCTGCGGATAAGTGCTCTCAAGTTGGGACAGTAAGGATCCGCGAATGATATATGGGCAACGATTCCATCCCCAAAAAAAGTGTTGCCCCTTGAAACGGCTGTAGTTCTATCGATTAATTGATCTGGAATTACCACGTCCAAGGGACTGATATTTTCTCTCAAGCTACCAACGGCGGAAACAGATATTATGTTAGCTGCACCTAAGGTTTTAATAGCGAATATGTTTGCTTGATAAGGTATCTCGCTTGGCAATAGGGAGTGATTCTTGCCGTGTCGAGGCATGAATCCAATTTTTATTCCGCCCAGCGAGCCAGTAATAATAGGATCACTTGTACCCCCAAAAGGAGTAGGAATATTGACCTCTTCAACTTGTTCGAGGCTTTCCAGTTTGTAGAGGCCGGAACCTCCAATAAACATGATATCTATCAACCAAATATCTCCAAAACTGTCACATTGCGTTATAAAAAAAGACTTCTCATCAAAGAGAAGTCCCGCAAAAAAAATCAGCTCATAACTTCCCTCATTTTCCGGATGTTCTATCCGCTGGAATTGGCACCGTTTTCCTATATTTCACTAAAAAAATTAGGAGTCGGTTGCCGGGCGTCCAAGGGCCAGTCCCTCAGCCACTCGAAATAAGAGTATTTGTATTCAATTGTTAACCAAAAAATGGTACTAGAGTGACGAACAAACCGTCAAGAAAATATGAAGTCTGAGGATAGGAATCATAGTAGAAGAATTCTTGCTTGCCCATTTGTGACTGATTTAAAGTTATAAGGCTAATTTCTGAACAAGTGTTTCGGAATATTTAAAGGAGAGCCAGTAAGAGGTTCCAGGTAATTCTTAAATTTATCTGTTGTATTACCTACACCTGCGAGTTCTATATCCAAAAATTCTCCAGGCATAAGTCTAACTTTACCTGCCACATTTTCGAGTGTTGCAGTTTTTAGTGAACATTCATAGATTGATCCTGGCTCCCTCTCTAAACTCATAATGATTCCCGTCTGTCCCGATTCCGCCCTCAAAGTTGCTTCTCGGCCTATTTTGAAAGCTTCAGCTGAATCTATATCTGAGACTGAATCCATCAGTGATCTTTGTATAGTTCCAGGTTTTTCGTACCTACATCTCACTCCAAGTTTTCTTGTCACCTGCTCTGCCAGGTACCGTGACGGACCTTCGTAGTAAGCATGCCCAAAGTCGTCCGTGAACCAAGGCTCAGTTTGTTCCCCTATAGTTCCATTGGTACCTTTCACGTTTTCAGCTAATACGGCAACTGCGTAGCCATGTCTCCTATAGGCATGTTCCATTTGTATTAGGAATCTTTCTTCATCTAATGGTATTTCTGGCACGCCTATAAAATGAGGGGGATCAAAATCATCTCTTTTATAAAGACTTGCTGATGCTGCTAGCCATCCCGCGTCTCTACCCATAACTTCTATAATGGTAATTGGTGACGAAATGCCCATGGCCAATGCATCTCTTCCGGCGCCCAGGGTTGCTTGAGCAACAAACCGAGCAGAGGAACCATAACCAGGGCAATGATCTGTTTGGACAAGATCGTTATCGATCGTTTTGGGTATGTTTACAACGATTAAGTCGTATCCCATGGATTCAGCTTCTCTTTGAAATGTGAGTCCAGTTGTTGCGGAATCATTGCCCCCTATGATGTGGAAAGTTTTGATCTTGTGCCTGTCGAGGAGATTAAAAATAACCTCGGTGTCGGATGGTTGAAGTTTTCTCCTCGTGGACCCTAGAGCAGAGCCAGGAGCCGCACCAAGAGATTTTATGGTCTCATTTGAGATATCAGTGATATCGGGGATGTTTCCAGACAGGATTCCTTCAACTCCATGGTCAGCCCCAAAAATACGAGATTGAGGAGCAATTTTTTGATAGGAAGTAATGATTCCTGCCAGGCTCTGATTGATAACCGCTGTACAGCCGCCTGACTGCATTATCAGAATATTGCCAAGGCTCATATTTACTTATTCAGGTATAAAACCAGTTTCTCTGGCCTCAGTTAATTTCTTTGAAAGATCTACGAAGTCATCGGCGATGATATCAATATATTCTTCTGGTTCTCGATCGACTTCAACATCCAGACCATGCTCATATGGTCTGGGCACGTAAGCCGTTCTCATACCTGTGCTTCTAGCAGATTTGAGATCATTCTTATGCGCAGCTACCATCATGACTTTTTCGATGGGTAAACCAAAGAATTCAGATGTAGATAAATAAGTCTCTCTGTCGGGTTTGTAATGTCGTACCAATTCTGCAGAAAGGACTGTGTCCCATGGTAACCCGCCGTATTTAGCCATATTGACCAGTAGTGCCACATTGCCATTGGAAAGGCTACTTATTATGTAATTTTCCTTTAGATATGTAAGACCTTCCACAGAATCTGGCCATGGGTCTAGCCTGTGCCAGGCCTTGTTAAGACATTGCGTCTCTGACTCACTCAGAGAACTGATATTGTAAGTCTCAAGCAAACTGTCGAGGATCATCCTATGCAGTGTGTCTATATTGGCCCATCCCATTTCTCCCGTCCGGACCTTGTTCATTGAAGGGCCGTACCCGGCTCTCCATTCGTCGGCAAATCCATTCCAGTCAAGTATGAAACCTTTTGCAATGCCTACACTCTTTATTTCTTGAGCAATACTTTTTCTCCAGTCGACCACTGTTCCAAAAACATCAAATGTTAAAGCTTTTATTTGAGAGACCGGATGAGTGTTAGCCATTAATCTACTCCGCGAATTTCGCCGCTACATGCCTTCTTTGAATTTTACCTGTGGCCGTTCGAGGTAGTTCGCTTACTATGTATACTCGCTCAGGTATTTTAAAGCCGGCCAACTGTTGTTCACAGAATGCTTTGATTGCTCCCTCATTAGAATCTGAGGATAGCACTACGGCTGCCTGGACAATTTCCCCATATTTCTCGTCCGGAACGCCAAAGCACACTGCTTCGGAGATCGACGGGTGTTTTATTAACGCTGCATCAATCTCCAAGGGTGATATTTTCTCTCCGCCCCTGTTAATGAGTTCTTTAAGTCTGCCGGTCAAGGTCAACACACCATCACCTGAAAGCTCACCTTGATCTCCAGTTCTGAACCAACCCTTTGTAAATGCTTCAGCATTGGCCTCGGGGTTATTATGATATCCGTGTGTAACGTTTGGACCTTTAATAACCACTTCACCGCGATCTCCTGTAGTTGCTAAAATGCCCCTGTCGTCCATGATACCTATCTCCACTCCAGTGCCAATTCCAACTGTACCCGGGTTTCGAGATCCGGGGGGTAATAGATTAGATGACATCTGATGCGAAGCTTCTGTCATGCCATATGCCTCAAGAACCGGTGCCCCAAAACGCGCTTCAAGGTCGTTGAATACGGTTGGGGCCAAAGCAGCTGAGCATGACCGAATGAACCGGAAGGATTTGTCAGGAGCCTTATCATCATCGGCCCGCATTAGGAGTATCTGATGAATCGTTGGAACTGCAGAGTACCATGTGGATCGGGTGTCTCGTTGATCTTTCCAGAATGTGCTGGCACTGAATCTGGGTGGAATCACTATAGTTCCGCCACTTTTAAGGGAAGAAAGGGATACACCAATCAAACCGTGAACGTGAAAAAGTGGCATCACCACCAAGGCAATGTCATCCCCATTTAAGTCATATGTTCCAACAATATTTGAGAGAGATGCCATTAAGTTCCCATGTGTTAGAGGAACGCCCTTAGGTCTACTCGTGGTTCCTGAAGTGTGTAGGAACAGTGCGATATCCTCAGGCGTAGGTGGGGCAACGTCAATATTCTGAGAAAGTACAGTCCCGTTTTTGGAAAGGGTAAGTTCTCCTATCCGATTCCCGGAGATAGTTGCTACTGGGATTTCAAGATTTGCCGCCGCCTGGATAGCTGCATCAGAGTCTTCGCTGACTATTACCAACTGCGCATCGGCGTCTTCCATGAAGAATTTGAATTCATCGACTGTATAAGCAGAGTTCAGAGGAGCGGCTATCGCACCCGCCCTGGCAACTGCGAGGAATGTCACCATAAACTCCAAGCCATTGCCTAAAACAATTGAGACTGCTTTTCCCCTTTCTAATCCGTTACCAGCCAACAGTCCGGCTATTCTCTCTACCTCATCAGAGAATCCCCCATAGGTGATGGCTTCTGCACCAGGGATAATTATTGAATCTTTGTTTGATGGATGATCGTCTAATAAATTCGCAAGAGTTACCAAGTCTAAATTCTCCTAGTGTCAAGGCTGTTATGTTCACTCGCTACTGTCACATTGGTTGATGTCTCTGTCAACATTTCAGTCACTGCAATAACATCAACTCACTTTTCTGTTCCATTTGATTGCATCGGCAATCCCCTGCTCAATTGACATTCTAGGTTTCCAGCCTAAATTATCCCAGGCTTTGTCGCCATTTGCGTATGCACCCGCTGTGTCTCCTGGGCGTGGGGAACTGTCGTTTCGTGTTATCTCAGCTCCGGAAACCTCTTCGAAAGCCTCTAAAAATTCCAGAACTGTTGTACCTTGGCCACTGCCTAAATTTATGACTGAGTATGGGTTTCCATCAGTTACCAAATGGTCAAATGATTCCAATGCCTTAATGTGTGCCTCTGCTAAATCCCACACATGTATGTAGTCCCGTATAGCTGTACCATCTCTAGTGGGCCAGTCAATTCCGGCTATCCTAAAAGCGGACTCCTTCCCGTCGAATATAGACAGTAATTTCCCCAATATATGTGTGGGTGCATCTGCAGAGGGTCCAGAACGCATTTTGGGATCGGCTCCTATTGGATTGAAATACCTAAGAGATATTGCCTTGGTGCCATAGGCATTACAGAAGTCCTGAAGTGCCATCTCTATAGCGATTTTAGTACGAGCATACGGGCTGTCTGGGCCTAGTGGGGAATCTTCAGTAACCATTTGATCTTTGGAGGATTTGTAAACCGCTGCAGTGGAACTGAATATGATTCTGATTTTTGAATCAGAAGCGAATTTGAACAATTCCAGTGATTTGGATACGTTTTCGTGATAGTAGAGGTAAGGTTTCTTAACCGATTCCGGAACTGTCACAAGGGCGGCGCAGTGGATAATTGCTTCGATATCTTTATGGTCGCTGAATATTTTTTTCAGAGCTTTTGAATCAGAAATATCAGCTTTATAAAAAATTCTTCTTTCTGTAAATGTTTTATTGCCAGTAACCAGTGAATCGATGATTACGGGGATGTGTTTATTATCTTCCAGAGCCGAACATATTGTGCTGCCTATGTACCCTGCACCCCCAGTCACTAAAACTTTCACTTTTGATTACCCTCCAAAATTGCCATCACAATCGAGTGATATCAGTGCAAATGGAACACTGGGCTTATTTTAGCGCCAGACCTGTTCAAATGTCCCTGTTTAATGCTAGCCTTTGCCCCTCTGCAGGCAATTTGAATGTGTGAGCGCATAAGGGAGACTAGATGATTCACGAGATGAGGACCTACGATTTAAAGCCCCGAACCGTCGATATTATGGGGGATAGACTTCGCGAAATGTTGGATGGCCGACTTGAATATTCACCCCTTGGAGGTTTTTGGTATACAGAGATGGGTCCATTAAACCAGATTGTACATATATGGCCTTATGATGATGCCAACCACAGGGCAGATGTGCGTTCACGCGCAGTTGCTGATGGGGCGTGGCCTCCCAATTCTTCTGACATCATGGTCAATATGAATTCTGAAGTATTAATTCCTGCTCCTTTTATGCCTCCTTTAGAGCCTAGAAAGGTAGGCCCTATTTTCGAACTTAGGATTTATACATACGGCGTTGGGGATATTCCAAAGGTTTTGGAAGCTTGGTCTGATGCTATTGAGGAGCGTCAAAAATACTCTCCCTTAGTTGGATGTTGGTACTCTGAAATAGGTAACTTAAATCGTTTCATGCACATGTGGGCATATGAATCTTTTGAGGAACGGGGGAAGATAAGGGCAGAGACCCGAAAGAAAGGAATTTGGCCGCCCCCTGGAAATACCGCAACACCTATTGCTCAGGAGAACAAAATACTGCTGCCTTATGACTTTTCTCCACTGCAGTAACGAGTTCTAGAGTTTGCTAAGGTCAGGCTTATTTAATTTTGAAATCGACTCAGTCTGAAGGGCTCAATATCAAGATGACTCTGACCAAGCGTAATTAAATCGCATATTATTTTCCCCAAGGCTGGGCCAAGTAATATTCCCTTTCTGCCAGTTCCGCTTGCTATGAATACGTTGGTTTTGTTTTGTACGGGACCTACAATGACTTTGCCGTCAGCCGATAAGGGTCTCAGGCAGGCAGTGTGTTCAACTATACGTGCTTCTTCAAGATTCGGAATCATTTTTGTCAATGATTCAATGACGGAATCTCTTCCACTTGGGGTAGGAGTTTCGTTGAATCCCACGTCTTCTTCTGTCGTGCCGGTCCAAAGCAATCCATCAGGCTTTGTGCAAGCATAACTACCTTGCCATCCAACAGAGCAATTAATTTCTAAATCTCCAGCATCCAGTCTTAATATCTGACCCTTGAGAGGTCTAATCGGGACTTTTGCGTCGATCCATTTGGAAATTATTCCTGACCATGGTCCCATAGCCAAAACTAATGAATCGCATTGGATCCTGTCGTTGGCGGTTAGTATGGTCAGTACCTTTCCATTAGGTTGATCCATGCCAATTACCTCTCCGTGTCTTATAGAGGCTCCCATCGACTCACATGCTTGTGCGAGTGCTAAACTTAGTCGGTAAGGATCGAGATCTGCGACCCCCTCGGTATAAGCAGCCCCTACGACACCTTTAGATATCTCAGGTACTATTTCCCTTGCCTGGTTTCCGTCAAGCCATTCCGATCTGTATCCATCTTCTTTGCTACGCCACTCCACCTGGGATTTTCCTAATGCAACTTCCTTTTCGCTAAACGCTATATCCAAAGCAGGTCTGAATCTGTGTTGTGTATCCACCCCTGTTAATTCCGGCAGAGTTTTTGCCCATTCCGTGTGGATAGACATTGCCTGCCTAGCCAGAGCCAGCTCGGGCAATATATCTTGAGCCAGTCCGGCCTCACCAAGGGGGCTTAAGCTGCCATAGGCAAATCCAGAGGCATGGCTTCCAACAGAGTCGCGTTCTAATATCGTGACACTGTGTCCATTCTGTGCGAGGAAGTAGGCGCAGCTAAGACCTACGATGCCACCCCCTACAACGCATATATCTGGATGATCTGGTTTAGCCAATAACTAAAGGGTCTTTTCGATCTTGGAAATAGCCGAATCTAGCTGATTTACGAAATGGTCAACCTCATCACTTGTTATGCAAAGAGGTGGAGCTACAGGGATGGAGTCACCAGCTCTTCCAAGTATGTGATGATCTCTAAGTATTGCGGAAGCTTTCTCGGTGATACCAGATTCTTTGGGGAATTTTTCTTTTGTTTCTCTGTTTTTTACCAGTTCCACCGCGCTAAGTAGCCCGAGTCCTCCCCTTACGTGGCCTACAATATTATGGCTATAGAGACCCTGCATTCTTTCATACATATAGTCTCCCATTTCGGCAGAATTCTGTACGATGCCTTCTTTTTCCATTATGTCCAGGTTCGCTATTCCGGCCGCGCAAGAGGCTGGGTTGCCACCGAAAGTTATGAGATGCTTGAATGTGTCATCTTCTCCACCCTCAAAGGCAGAGGCGATTTTTTTGCTCGCTATTGCAGCGCCGATTGGTAAATAGCCGCTGGTTAGAGCTTTCGCAACGGTGGTTATGTCAGGCTGAATGCCCCAATGTTCCGTTGCGAACATTTTTCCGGTTCTTCCAAAGGCGTTAATTACTTCGTCGCAAATTAGTACAACTCCATACTTATCGCATATCTCTCTCACAGTGGGCCAATATTCTGGATGAGGAATATGTATTCCAGATGCTGCTGAAATAGGTTCGCCTATAAAAGCCGCTACTGTCGAGGGCCCTTCGTGTAATATGGCCCGTTCCAAATCTTTGGCACATTCAAGAGTACAACCACCTTCGGATCCGCAACACCTTCCCCTGTAGGTATCTACCTGCTCAATATGTATATTGCCTGGCATTAATGGACCGTAGTTGGTGGGAGCCGCTATTCCACCGCCACCCAGGCTCATACAAGCATGTGTCGCTCCGTGATAGGAGCCCCTGCGGCTAATAACTTTGTATCGGGTAGGTTCCCCAATATTTTTTTGATAATTTTTCGCCATTTTTAAAGCAGTCTCAACCGCTTCTGATCCCCCACTCACAAAATACACCCTTGATTTTTTGTCAGGAGCTAGTGAGGCGACTCGACCAGCGAGGTCAGCTGTTACTGGGGTTATGGTCCCGCCTGGCGAGTAAGATATGCCTGTCATCTGTTCATAAACAGCATCTGCAATCTCCATTCTGCCGTGGCCAATGTTGACAAGCCACATGCCGGATAAGGTGTCGAACCAGCGATTTCCATCGACATCATCCACCCACACTCCATTGGCCTGATCAACCAAAGTGATTCCACCTTCGCCAAACATATCCTCTGTCTGACGGGCATGCGGCCAGAAATGCTCAGCTGCTTTCTGCTTTAGTTCCTCAAGCCTTTCACCTGAAATGGTTTTAGTAGCCATAGAATTACCTCCACTCGACCTCTGCCAATTTATTTTTGGTATCCGACAACAGTTTAGGTCGCCTTACCAATGCGGAATACTTTAGACCCACACTCTCCACATTTTCCTTCAGTAGCTGCCCGACCGTTCTTTAACGTTTTCTCGATAGGGTCCACGACGTCACGTTGACCCTTACATTTAAGACAGTAAGCTTGCATTACAGGAGGCCTCCAAGGTATTTGCCGAACCCCATTTCAATTACCCTAGGGTCCAAACCTTTGGGTTTACGAAATGGAACTGCGGAGCGTCCCGGCATTATATAGAGATAGATGTAAAGTGAACAACCCATAGCTTAATGAATCTGCATTCATTTTAAAGTCAAATATGTGAATCTTGCGTTCTGGAAGTTTTAAGGTTGTAGAAAGAAACGAAAAAAGTGTCTCCAAAGTAATACATATGACAGAATTAGAGTAAGGATGGTGATCATGAAGAATAAAAAGGTTCTTATAACCGGAATTACTGGGTTGGTTGGATCCGTATTAAAGGAAGGCCTTAAGTCAGAATTTGATGTCACCGGTATAGATCTCAAAGATAGTGCAGACGTGCAGACACTGGTGGCGGATTCCACTAAGTTAGACGAAATAACACCAGCATTCGAAGGTGTTGATACTGTGATAGATCTTGCTAGCGAACCAAGCAATTTTTCCCCGTGGAATGTAATTTATGATAACAATTTGAGGTGCACATACAATGCATTTGAAGCCTCTAGTATGGCAGGGGTTCGGAGGGTTATCTTCGCGAGTTCCAACCATGCCACGGGGAATTATGAGAATGATAGCCCTTATCGTGAAATAGTGGCTGGACAATACGAAAAATTAATTCCGCGATCGTTTGACTTACTTAATACAGAAATGGCGATTAGGCCTGACGGCCCTTATGGTATAGGGAAGGCTTTCGGAGAGGCTACAGGACGATATTTTTCTGACCAGCGGGGTTTGTCGGTTATGTGCTTACGGATAGGGACATTGAATGTTGAGAGCAGGCCCACGAATTTGAGACAGTTCGCTACTTTGCTTACTCATGGTGATTTAGTCAGGCTCGTCAAAGCCTGTATTAAAGGGCCAGATTCAATTCGATTCGGAATCTATTACGGGGTGTCAAACAACAAGTGGAGGTTCTGGGACATTAGCAACTCACGAAAAGAGATAGGATATATACCCAAAGATAATGCTGAAACCTGGAGATAGTACTGGACGATGGGTTTCGAGGGATAAAAATCTAGAGATGTCTAGTTAAGTTGTGTCGGCTCTCAGTTAGTTGAAGTCCTGTTCCATCTCTAACACCTTATCAAGCCGTCTCTGATGACGTTCTTCTCCAGTGTATTCTGCCCCTGTAAATGCCCTGACTAGTTCCTGTGCTACTTCACTTCCTACTATACGAGAGCCCAGACATAAGACATTCATGTCATCATGTTCCACACCTTGGTGAGCAGAATATATGTCATGGCATACTGCGGCTCGGATGCCTTTTACTTTGTTAGCGGCTACTGAGGCGCCAACGCCACTCCCACAAATCATAATTCCCCTTTTGCTGGTACCCGTGGAAACACTTTCTGCAAGTAGTTTGGCATAGTCTGGATAGTCATCGAGCGGATCATGGGAATACGGGCCCACGTCTACAACTTCATGCCCCAGATTCTGAAGGAGTAGGGAAACCTCTGATTTTAGCTCATATCCGTTGTGATCAGCTGCTACTGCAATTTTCACTTTTGGTCTCTACTTTAATTATTCTTAAAATTGTAAACAACCATGGGGTACTGACGTAGAGTTTAGGTTTGCTATATGAAGTTCGTCAATTCACGGAAAGACACAGTGATAGAATCGCGACCAATAATTAAGTGAAGAAGGAAATCCAATGTCAGTTTCAAGATTAGAAATCAATCACCGTGCACCATTTGAATTTGGTAAGTCTTTTGGGGAGGTGGGTTCGTATACGTATTTGGAAGGGAAGGCCTATTTTGAGTTAGATCCATCGCATGAAGCTAACAGCGGAATAACGGATTTGGACTTAGCTCCTGTAAACCCCGCTGGTAAAGTCGAATTTTCTGCCGACTTTTCAATGTTAAAACCCACAGATCCTGATGCCGGAAGGCGAACTATGTTGTTAGATGTAGTTAATCGTGGCAACCGGACAGTGGTTACTCGGTTCAATGATGTAGAAAGGGCTAATCATCTTGCTACAACATTCAGTTCTGGTAATGGATTTTTGATGAAAGAGGGGTACACGGTAGTATTTTGCGGTTGGCAGGCCGATGTGCCACCTATACCGGGACTTATAGGTCTTCAGGCTCCTTCTGCCTTAGAAAATGGCAAGCCTTTGGAGGGCCAGATTCTAAATCAATATCAAGCGAACGAGGAAAGAAACATATTTCCCCTGGCTGACCGATACCATGTTGTGAATCCCTCGGTATATGAGAACACTGAAAACGCCAAGCTTTTAGTGGGAGACCATCCTAATGGAACTTTTGAAGAGGTTCCTGCAAATGAATGGTCAATAATAAGGGTAGAGGATCAGGAAATAGAGCCTGATCCTTCACATTTATATATGAAGGAAGGATTTGAGCTTGGCAGGATATACCAGTTGGTTTACACCGCCAGAGGTAGCCGGGTTGTAGGTCTCGGATTTGCGTCGATGAGGGATATTTGCTCGTTCATGAAATACGGATCTGTTTCTGATGGGAATCCATCTGCAGGAGAGCTGGATGCCGCTATTTCCTATGGAGTGTCACAGACAGGACGTTTTCTTCGCCAGTACCTTCATACGGGAATGAACACGGATGAGAGTGGTAATAAAGCGATGGATGGAGTAATAGCTCACGTGGGTGGTGGAATGAGGGGGGAATTTAATCTCAGGTTTGGACAACCTTCCAAAGATGTGTGCTTCATCATGCCGGAACTTTTCCCTTTTACCGACTTACCACAGAGAGATCCAGAAACCGGTAGACATGAAGGACTATTGGACTTGGCCGTTGAGCAAAATAGTGTACCCAAAATAATGTTCACTAATTGTTCTGCGGAATACTGGCGCGGGGATGCTGGTTTGATTCATACCGATCTGGAAGGCCCAAGAGATGCCCCGGAACATCCTAATGTTAGGAGATACCATTTTGCGGGTACCCAGCACGGACATGGAACGTATCCTCCTGTTGTGCGGAGAGAATCTGACCTGATCAAGGGTCATCTACCTTTCAATGCAGTTGACTATTCACCCATTTTGAAAGCTTGTCTCAATAATATTGATGAGTGGATTAAGACTGGGAAAGAACCTCCCGAGAGCAGGCATCCGAAGCATTCAGATGGAACAGCGGTTGAGTCCCATACCCTATTTGACCGATTTGATAAGGTGCCCGGAGTCAGGGTTCCTAAACGAGCACTCAATCCAATGAGACTTGATTATGGAGATGAACAACATCTGGGACGAACGGTTAAATTACCAGCCGAAAGGTTGGCTCAGTATCCTGCGTTTGTTTCTGACGTAGACGAAACTTTTAATGAGGTGGCTGGCATTAGACTTCCCGATGTAGCAGTACCAGTTACCACCAATACAGGCTGGAATCCCAGGGACGCTTCTGTGGGTAATGAGGAGTTATTGATTGGGATAACTGGAGGTTTGGCCGGATGGACCATACCCCTCCCAACGACCGAAGAACTGAGTGACAGGTCAGGGGACCCTCGGCCATCAATAGAGAAATTATATGAATCTAGAGACAGTTATATATCAAAGGTTCAGGATTCGGTATCTGAACTTGTTTCGGAGGGGTATATCTTGGAAGAAGACGTTGATGGAATAATCGAAAAGGCTATTTTTAGATATGACGATATTATCGGACCTTGAAGTAGATTAGCGTAGGGATGGAAATAACTCAGACAGGTGACCGCTATCTTTACAGGTCTTCTCTATTTTCACATCTCGAGAAGATGGAATCTGAATCCTGGACAGATAAGACCGTTTATGTAACTCCCACTTCGATAACCGAAGATTCCGCAACTGCTCTTTTAGCAGGGCCTGCTTTTGTTCCTCTTATAAGGCATCTTGGAAAATCGGAAAATGGTTACGTGATTTTTAGGAGAGAAGCTAATTTTGAGGTTGTCGAACCGCCTTTACCGATTCCGATGGATGCCATCATGGAGGGACAAGATGTCTTGTTGCTTGAAGATATTTTTCTTGAACCCCACACAATCGCTGTCTTATTGTTGAGGCTTGGTAGGTACGCTATTGCAGTGCTTCACGGAGAGGAGCTTATAGCTACAAAAACTGAAGGGCGCTATGTTAAGAATCGCCATAAAGCCGGGGGGTCATCGCAAAGGAGATTTGAAAGAAGTCGCGAACGATTGATACGAGAACTTTACGACAAGACCTGTAGTGTCGCTCAAAATTTACTGGAACCTCATAAAACTGATATCACAAAAATATTTTTAGGTGGAGACAAGCATATTTTGAACGGGTTTAGGAAGAGATGTAAGTCAATTCAGATCATGGAGGACAAGATTTCATCCAGACTATTATCGATAGATAGTCCAAACCAGGAGACCCTTAAGACAATTCACAGAGAGATATTTAAAAGTAGAGTCCGAACCTTCGATTTAACTGTGTCCTAGAAAGGTTTTTACTGGGCGGTGTATCCACCGTCTATAACCAGCGAAGATCCGGTTATAAATGAAGCTTCCTCAGATGCCAAGAATAGAGCCGCATTAGCAATCTCATCTGCTCTTCCAAGTCTCCCCATAGGATGGAGGCTTTTTAAGTAATTATTGGTTTTCTCATCGGTGGTTAACGATTCAGTTAGACTTGTTTCCACGAACCCTGGACACAGACAATTCACTCTTATTCCCCGGTCGGCGAGGTCGACTGCCAGAGTTTTTGTGAATTGCACCACCCCTCCTTTTGACGGTGGATATGCACTAAATCCGTTTTTAAGGCCAGTCGGATATCCTACGATTCCCATAGTGGAGGCCAAATTAATGATGGCTCCGCCACCCGATTTCTCTATCGTGGGTACTGCGTGCAGAGATGTTAGGAAAGTTCCCTTTAAGTTTACTTCTATGACCCGATCCCATATCTGCTCAATATCGGCAGTGCCAGATAAGGCGTTTCTTGCACTAACACCAGCACTGTTAACCACTATGTGAAGACCACCATATTCACTGGAGACGTTATCGATGACTTTCCGAACAGAAGTACTGTCGGTAACGTCGCAAGTATAAGATGAAATGGGTCCTTGAATACCTTCTGTTGAAGGCTCACTAATATCTACCGCTATTACAGTGGCTCCTTCTTTGCTGAATCTTTCAATACACGCTTTTCCAATTCCAGAACCAGCTCCAGTAACCAATGCCACTTTATCCGTGAGTTTGCCTGATTGGGATGTCATTTGCTATTTTCTCCGTTAATTTTCAATGACTAAATATCAGCCCGAACGGTACATGCTGCGTATCATTGTATGAGTTATCGTGCAGTTATTTCACTAACGCTGTTAGAATCATGCCCGTGTAGATCAAATTTTAGGAAGGAGAATGTATATGCCTACTTTCAAAAGTCATATCATGGTTTGCGATGTTGAGAGAGATGATGGAGCACATTGCGGAAATAAAGGAGGCGCGGAGGTAAAAGAGAGGGTTATTCGAACATTGTCTAAACTTGGGCTAAGAAGTAGCGTTTATGTTTCAAGCGCGGGATGTACGAGTCAGCACAGGCTGTGTGACATGCAAGAATGCTCAATGATTGTATATGGACCTGACTCTGAAGCAACATGGTATGTGGTCAATACAGAAAATGTTGAAGAAGTGATCGAGAAGCATCTTGTACAAGGCGAAAAGTCTGAAGATCATATTAACGAAGGAATGAGGATCGATCTGAAAAGTTAAGTTTTAGGTAGCCCGTCTTGATGTGCTTACGGTCCATCCATTTTGGCTGTAAGAAGTGACGGATCCTTTTCCCAATATTTCACTTTCTGTCTTTGTAAAAATCAATCCGGTCCCGCCATCGATTCCGTATACTTTTGAGTCCTTGGGTAACTTGGAAACGATAGATTTGTGGATTGATGCCGGATCTGAGTTTTCATGATGTGGCAAGGTTATTATGTCTCCAATAAGTGACAAACCTGTTGTCACGTTTCTGTGAAACATTTGATTGCCCAAAACCATTGCTCCTGCACTTGAACCGGCCAAAAAACATCCTTGATTTGTCAGCGTCCCTATTAGTTCTAATATGTGGGAATCACTAAAAACACTTACCAAGTGGTTAGGATCTCCGCCGGTGAGATAGATTAAGTTGGCCTCTTTTAAGTCTGGGATAAATTTGTCATCCTCTGCGTCACTTTTGGATAGTATGTTTACAGCGTAGGAATCTGCCCCTAAAGATCTAAAGTGTTTTACTCCATTCTCAGCGGCGAGATCCGGCCGCTGGAACGCGGCTGCTGTTGGAACTATTGCTACTTTAGGTTTGCCATTCAAAGGTTTTATTAGTGACAAAATCCTAGTGTCCATCTCGACACAATACGAAGAAAATTCCTCTCCCCCTACAAGGGCAACCAAACTTGGTGAGTTGTTCATATTTGGTCCTGATGTGTCATTATAGTTCCTCGCATTGGACTTTAAATGTAACCCATTACGGTGGATTGGAGCGAATTAATGTCAGATAGTTCAGAGGTTGTGATAGTCGGTGGTGGGGTTATGGGGTGTTCGATTCAACATGGCCTTGCTGAAAAGGGAGTAACAGATAGTTTGCTTCTGGAACAAAATGAGCTTGCATCAGGTTCTACGAGTCGTTCTCAGGCCATCCTTCGAATGCACTATTCAAACGAAGTGACGGCCAGACTGGCATGGGAGAGCCTAAAGATTTTTAAAGAATTTGAGGAACTCGTAGGGAATCCTTCCGGTTATACAAAGACAGGATATTTATTGATTGTTTCGGGAGAAGATACCCAACCTATGAGAGAGAATGTGGCTATGCAAAAAAATATAGGAATCAATACGACAGAAGTTTTTCAAGAGGACCTTTCTAGCCTTTGCGACATGGTCGCAACTTATGAGAATGAATCGTACTCTTGGGAGCCAGATTCGGGATATGCCGATCCATATCTGGTGACCACTGGGTATGCATCTAGATCTCGTGACCTCGGAGCAAGAATAGAGGCTTCTACAAAGGTTTTGTCCATAAACGTTGAGAGGGGACGTGTCAAAGGTGTGGTTACGGATAAAGGTGTGGTCTCCAGCGATACTGTTATTGTTGCTACCGGACCATGGTCGGGACCACTCTTAAAATCAGTGGATGCAGGAATTGACTTGGCTACTGTAAGGCATCAAGTTGTCCTATTAAAACACTCCAACGCACTTCGATCCACCCATCCTATAATCGGAGATGTGACACTTGATCTATCTGCTCGACCGGATGTTGGCGGGTTAACCATGATAGGGGTTGGGGAAGATGAAAGTGCTGGCCCTGATAGCTTCAACCAAGGCGTTGATATGCCGGTAGTGGAAAAAACAATGGCAAATATGATTCGTAGAGTTCCTGCGATGGAAACGGCCCAATTCATAGGGGGATGGTCGGGTCTTTTTACTACAACTCCAGATTGGCATCCTGTCCTTGACCGGATAGATGGTATCGAAGGTCTTTACTGCGCTGTTGGATTCAGCGGTCATGGGTTTAAGTTATCACCCATGATAGGTAAAGTTATGTCAGAAATCGTGGTCGATGGAAAATCCACATCAGTTGACGTTTCCCGTCTCAATGCTTCCAGGTTTAAAACAGGAAATTTGCTTGGGTCAAACTATAGAATGCAGGTTTTAGCCTAGTCTGAAATCTCAACTATCATTTCTATTTCTATCGGCATTCCCCCTGGAAGAGTAGCCACACCTACCGCCGATCTTGCATGCCTCCCGCTTTCACCAAAAACCTCCACCAACAGGTCAGAACACCCGTTTGTCACAGCGGGAGGTTCAGTAAAGTCAAGGTCTGCATTAACCATGGAGAGCACTTTTACGATTTGAACTACTCTGTCCAGGTCTCCGAGATAACCTTTCAGCCTTGCGATCATATTTACAGCTGTAAGACGGGCTGCGTCATATCCTTCTTCAATGGTTAATTGGCTGTCAATTTTGCCAATATAGGCTGAGCCATCTGGCTTTGCTGTAGGCCCTACTCCAGATAGATATATGAGGTTTCCAGTTCTTACCACAGGAACATAGTTGGCAATAGGGGCTGGTGAATCCGGCAGTGATATACCCAGTTCTTCGAGTCTTGATTCCACCTTACTCAAGTTTTTCTCCTATGGTCGGTACGATTGGTTATTCATGTTGGGATGTCTAACATACTGTTAACATGTGTTTCCGAAGCAGGTCGGTTGCAGTGAGCATAGTAACAGAAGGAGGGCATCATGGCGTTAAGCGATGATAACGTAAGGCTAAAGGCGGTTAACCACGTCACATACAATGTAAGGGATAAGGTGGCTGCGCTACGGTTTTGGGAAGATGTACTTGGAGTTAAGCGAATTCCGAGCCAAGTCGACTCCGATCACATAATATGGCTTCAAATACCAAGCGGAGCTATGGTGCACATTATTGAAACTGAGGAGGGCCCTTCAGTTCCTTCACATCATGGAGCCTTTGAAGTCGATGATATTGAAGCCGCCCAAAAATCTGTACAAAACTCGGGCGTAGAAACCACAGATATAAATACCCGCAATGACGGGCAAAGAGTGTTTTTTATAAACGATCCTGAAGGCAACAGAATAGAAATTTGCACGAAGTCAGGTTTTGGAGTTCTGGTCTAAGAGATCGTTAGAAGGCGGGATGCGTTATTCTGAGTAATATCAAGAATTTCGCCTTCTGAAAACCCTCTGGAGCGCATTCTTGGGACTATGTGTTCGAGGATGTATCCGTAGCCGTGGCCCCCGTACTTTACAAGTCGATGTTTGGTGCATATGTCGTGGGCTATAACTATATTTTTACCCATTCCTTCATCAATCATGCTTCGTATGATGTTCATGCGCTGGGCGTCACTGGGCATGTCGAAATCGGAAGGTTGATAGAAGGAAACTTCTACGCCGAACAGATCCCACTCCATGACACATCCAGTCGAAGCAATATCTCGAAGAGTTTCAAGGCTGGAAACTGTTCTATCAAGATGTCCCATAATGACACGAGACATGTCTGCACCAGACTCCGAAAGTATGCTTAAAATTTCCAAAGGTGCGGATTCGCTCCTTCCTGGGTGTATTAGTATCGCTGCCCCTGTTTCCACCTGTGCTCTGGCAGAAGCTCTAAGAACTTTACTTTCAGTCTCCTCCAGGGGCCACGTGCAACCTATTTCTCCAATAATGCCGGCTTTTACACCTGTATTTCCGACTCCTTGTTGTACTTCTTGGATAATTTGTTGAGCTAATTGCTCCTCAGAAGTATTTTCTAAGGTATTCGTTTGAGCTGCGTGAACATAATAGCCTGCACCCATAACTACATTTACCCCTGAAGCTCGAGATATTCTGGCCAGTGCCAAGGGGTCTCTTCCAATACCAATGGTCGTTGCGTCCACTATGGTTCCGCCCCCGTGCCGGCGATAAAGTAGAGCTTCGTCTACTGCCGTCTCCTCGTCCAAAACTTTTAAATTGTCGAGGTTGCTGTAGCAGTACTGTCTAATCCAACCAAGATTTTCCAGAGACACAGGTGCGTGAGCCATTTGCTGGGTTGTGGCTTCTGGCGGTGGATTAAACATAACCTCAAAGTCTATTAGTAGATGTTCATGAGTCATAGTGGGTCCGAGTTCATCGGGCTCTATTGTTCCTAAGACGGTCTGGATTTTTCCCTTCTGAGTGAGGTTCGTCATGATATATCTCCTAATTGGTGGGCCAAATATTAATCCAAGTTTCTGAATGTTTTATTAAAAAAGGTAAAGATTATTGTAAAGGCTGCCAATAGGATCCCGCTTATAAGTAAGGCATCTGCGGTCCCTATCCGCTGTGCAAGGGTTCCAAAAGGAACTGCGCTTAATGGCATCATGCCGAAAGTCATCATTGAAATGCTCATAACCCTACCTCGCATTTCGGGATTTGAATGCAGCTGAACCATGGTCATATTCATTGACATATAAACGGAACTTGTGAGGCCAATAAATATTAGAAAAGGTACAGCTAAAGTGAATGAATTAGTTTGAGAGAATATAGCAAGAGCTACTCCCCAAGCGAAGCAGGACACCAGCATAATCATTCCCCTGTGCTTCAAGTGGCCAACCGCTGCCAGAGTAATAGTCCCAACAGTGGCTCCTATCCCCATGAGCATTAACAGTATCCCTAATCCGTCAGATTCTACGTTCAATGCTTCTCTAGCCCATGCCGGAATTAATGCATAGTATGAAAACCCAAATAGTACTGGAATGAAGGTCATGATGAAGAGACCTTTTAATACTGGCTCACTGAAAGCATATGAAAGACCATCCTTTATATCCCCACCGACGGTGCTGCTGCCATTAGTTTTTCTCGTGGGAGCGTATTTCACTAGCCCTAATGTCAGAGCTGCAAATAAGTATGTGCCCGAGACTATGAAGAAAACCCCTGCTGTATCTACGAGAAGAATTAGAAATCCGGCCAACGCTGGACCAGCCACCCGGGTTAAATTCATGCTGGAATTATTGAGGGAAATAGCATTCATAAGTTTGTCGTCGGGTACTATGTCGGAAATTATGGCCTGCCTGCTAGGCATATTCACAGCCATTAGCGAGCCATTGAAAACTCCAATAACCATAATGTGCCAAAAAGAAACTAATCCTGTAATGTCCAAGACGCCCATGATTATGGTGAGTAAGGCATTTGAAGCCTGGCTGAATACGATCAGTTTTTTCCTTGAAAATCTATCTGCCAAAGCTCCAGCTAAAGGGGATACGATTGTCATGGGTAATGCAAATGTGAGTGTTACGAGGGTTAATGCAAGAGGTGAATCATCTGTTACCCTCAGAACTAACCAACTTCTGGTGATCATTTGCATATTCATCGCCAAGAATGAAACAAACGAACTCATCCATATCCAGCGAAAATCTCTGTAGGATAGCGAATCTAGCAAAGTGGAAAGGCTGAGAGAGTTCGCTTTACGATCTAACGAACCGGAATCTATGGGGGTTTTTGTAGAAATATCTCTGGCCTTATTTGATCCAATTCCATAGAGTTGACCACTGACCTTGCGTTTTCAGAACAAGGGCAAAAAAACTCTAGCACCGGCCTTTAATACAATCAAATATTTCATGTATTTTTCTTCACTATTTAAGCTTAGGGAGAGTTAGGAGACTTTGGTTTATGAAAGCAGAATCAGTTGAAAACACTTTTCAAGTTAACAAACTTTGGACCAAGGACTTTTTCCTTAATCTCCTGGTTGCTCATTTTTTGCTCGCAGGTTTTTTCTCCCTTTTTATAGTAGTCCCCGCTTTTATAGAATTCCAAGGAGGCTCTTTAAGGGATGCAGGAATCATAATTGCTACTTTTGGGTTGGCAGGAGTGATCGTAAGGCCCATGGCTGGTAGGTGGATTCTCAATTCAGGACCAAAGAAAGTTGCGTTG